>JAUXGW010000271.1 GCA_030621865.1 Actinomycetes bacterium | reverse complement strand
ACCGAGAACACGAGCACGTCCGGGGGGAAGTCCTCCGCGAGCCACTCGAGCCGAGCAGGCCAATCGAAAGACTGCGGATAGGTCATTCCGGTGCCGCCCACGGCAATCACCTTCACTTCGGTTGAATCGTTGACCTCTTCACGCAGGCTGGCACCCAGACCAACTGCTATGGAATCACCAGCAACCGTGATCTTCGGATCGGCGACGTCGCTTGACCAGCCGCCCACGCCACTGCAACCGGCCAGCACCACTGCGAACACGATGAGAGCTGGAAGTAGACCTCTCGCCACGAGCCGGAACATGGAGACAAGTTGTAGTCGCTGGACGACACAAACCCACTGTCGGGCACTTCGGAACAAATCGGAATCACTTGGCCGACGAAGCCCGACCCGGCAGTGCGCCCGTCGGCCGACCAGTCATCACCGGCTCCCCCAACAACAACTCCACATGCAGGGTCGTTGTCTCCGAATTGTTGGCAGCACGGGGGACAGGCATGGCAGGAATGAAGTCGGAGGCGTCTATGCCGCAGGTCCGAGCAGGTCCCACAGGTTGCCGGCGATGTCGCGAAACACGATCACTATCCCGTATTCCTCATCCCGCGGTTCACCCTCGAACTCCACTCCCACCCCCTTCAACCGGCTGTAGGTGGCATCAAAGTCTTCGACACGCAGGAAGAAGCCAACTCGACCCCCGTCTAGTTGCCGACCGCTGAACCTTGGGAACCTCCCTTGGCCCTGACCAGAAGGAGACCGGTCTCAGCACCCGGCGAGCGAACCACAACCCAGCGCTTCGCGTTGCCGTCAGAGTCGACGTCGGGTGAATCCTCGGCGAGTTCGAAGCCGAGGAGGTCAACGAAGAATCTGATCGCTGGGTCGTAGTCATCCACGACCAGCGCTACGAGGGGCATGTGAGTCATGCAACCAAAGTACCCACCGCCGCACTCGACAGCGCCCGCAGAAATCGGCCAACCGGTAGCCTCAAGCGCACTCCATGTTGTTGACCATCCACATCATCGCCGCGGTAATCGGAATCTGTCTTGTTTTCGGTGTTCTCGCGTCGGCAATCAGGACCGTGGTGGTTCCGCGAGGTGAATCATCACTGTTCACCCGGGCTGTGTTCGCGCTCGTGATCGCCGTGTTCAAGATCCCTGCCAACGAGAAGAGACCGTACCTGGTGCGCGACAAATGGCTCGCTCGCCAAGCCCCGACTGCTTTGGTCCTGCTGCCCTTTGCCTGGTCCATCGCTGTGATCATTTCCTTCTGGCCGATCTACTGGGCCTTTGGTGCGCCCGGTTGGGATGGCCTCGTGATCAGTGCATCATCTCTGACCACTCTCGGATTCGAGAGGCACGGAACCGTGATCGTGGACCTCACTTCCGCCCTGCAAGCCCTCATCGGTCTTGGCCTCGTGGCACTGATGATCAGCTTCCTTCCGACCATCTACAGCAGGTTCGCCGAACGCGAGCAGTCCGTGGTCCAGCTATCACTTCTCGCCGGGGCGCCTCCGGATCCGGTGGTGCTTCTCACCCGCGCCTGGGACGCCAATGCCATCGACACCCTCCAGCTGGAATGGCGGGACTGGGAAACCTGGTTCGTCGATCTCGGCGAGGCACACACATCCTTCCCTGCCCTGAATTTCTTCCGCTCCCAGGAGCCCTACATCAGTTGGGTGACCACGGCGGGTGTCGTGCTGGATACCGCGGCGCTGTCCATGTGCGCCCTCGAACCACCGAACCGCAAGGGCGCCTTGATGATGCGAACCGGGTTCGACACCTTGCGCCAGGTCGCCGATTTCTTCGACATCGAATACGACCCCGATCCGGCACCCGATGATCCCATCTCGGTACGCCGCGACCGGTTTGAGGAGTTGCTCGACGAACTGGAGTCAGCGGGACTTCCCCTACGCTCCGATCGCGATGCGATCTGGAAGGACTGGGCGGGTTGGCGGGTCAACTACGACGCCGTGCTCGTCGCCCTGGTGGAACTGACCCATTCTCCACCGGCCAGACTGGTCAACGAGAAGGTTGTGATCGCCGACGATGCACCCGTGTGGTGGATCCGCTGACTGCCGGCCTCTGACCCCTGTTCTCGGGCAACCGTCGAGGAAGCCACGCCACAAGCCTGGACGATCGGAACCTGCCGGGTCTTCCGGTCAGTCAGTCCTCCGGTCAATCAGTCCTGGAGATCCCGGAAGATCTGTTTCCAGCGGTCCGGATCGGATGCGTACGGAGCATAGAAACTGATTCGTGAGATCACGTCTCCGTATCGCCTCTTGAGTTCCGGGCCGACCTGCTCGGGTTCCCCGACCACCGCGAAGGTCTCGAGGATCTCGTCGTCAATGCGCTCCCCCATCTCCACCCACTTGCCTTCCTTCGACAGGGCATTCAGCTCTGTCTGAAGCTCGCCCCAGCCATGAAGTTCCAGCACTGGGCGGTATGCGGGTGTTGAACCGTAGAAGGCAATCTGTTGGCGAGTGCCTTCCCTGGCCTTCGCCAACTCTTCTTCGCTGTTTCCGGTGATCACGAAGCTGGGTCCACAGATCTCGAATCCCTCCATCGACTTGCCCGCCTTGGCCCGACCGGCCTCGAGGGCAGGAATTGTGACCTCACGCAGGTACCTTTCGGTGGTGAATCCATGGCAGAAGTATCCGTCGCAGGTTTCCCCCGCGACCTCCGTCATGAGCGGTCCCACCGCTGCAAGAAACACCCGCGGAATGCCGTACCCGTGCGGACCGGGATTGAAGAACGGGGTCATGAGGGTATGGGTATAGAAGTCGCCGCGGAAGTCGAGCTTGGATTCGTTCATCCAGCAATCCCAGATCGCTTGCATGGCCAGGATGTACTCCCGCATCCGTGCTGCGGGTTTGGACCACTCCATCGAGAAACGTTTCGTGATGTGGGGCTTGATCTGGCTGCCAAGTCCGAGGATGAAGCGACCCTTCGAGAACTGCGTCAGGTCATAAGCAGTGTTTGCCGTGGTCATGGGAGACCGGGCGAACGCGACGGCAATCGAGGTTCCCAACTCAATCTTCTCAGTGTGCTCAGCCGCAATCGTGAGCGGGAGGAAAGGGTCTCGCGATGTTTCAGGAACCCAGAGTCCGTCGTAGCCGAACTCCTCGGCCTCTCTGGCCGCTTCAGCCGCCCCATCCAGGTTGAATCCGATTCCACCGTCAATTTTCATGACCCGGAAACTAACAGCAACGATTGCTCCAGAATCAGCCGGAGCAGCGCCGCGGACCACCGCTGCCACGAGTGTCGCGATCAGCCAAGATGTAGCACATGGCCCTCAATGTCCTCGGCGAAGAACTCACCGCTTGCAGCATGAACCCACGCACCGGATTCTTCCGGGACGGATGTTGTGACACCAGCGA
>JAUXGW010000184.1 GCA_030621865.1 Actinomycetes bacterium | reverse complement strand
CCCGTGTGACGCTGCGGAGTTGGGTATTCCCCGGTCGGACTCGGAGCCCGCGATGCGTGCAGATGGACACTTTCGGAGGCCGGCGGTGACAGCGCAATCGCTGCCACCGCCGATCCGATGACGATCACGGTCAAGGCGATGACCGCAGTGAGGAACTTATGGTCAGTGCCCGCCACTGATCGGACGCCTCAGCTGTCGGCCGGCTTGGACGGAACCTCGATGGAATCAACGTCGGGAAGTTCGGGACCCGTGTAGGGCTCCGGGATCTCCGTGACGTCACCTGGCATGTTCTCCTGCTCCGGTGGCTCCGGAGTGGTCTTGTACAAACCCTCAGGCGGTTCTGCAGCCGGGTCCCCCATCAGACCGATCAGGTCCAGTTCGTTGTTGGTCCAGTCGTCAGAGGTGGGATCGCCGTCACAAGGTGCGAGAGCCTCGAGGTCGGCTGGAGCACTCGTTGTGAACGTGTTGTCGGAGAAGCAGTTCTCCAGCGATGCCGTGGTGACTCCGTCGGACGGGCTGCCGAGAACGGCCGGATCCACTGTCGCAACGGCGAGGTCCGCCACTCCCGAAGTTTCGACGGTGTTACCGATCATCTCGTTTTCCCAGGGATGCCAGATCACCCAGTCGGGGATCTCTTCGGCCGGTTCGTTGTCGAGGGTGTCCTCACACGGAATCTCCCATGTGCTCTTGTCGGGAGCAACGTCGCGGGCATCTTCTTCCGGATAGGGCACCGAGATGATGCCGCCTCGTTCGTGATCCCAGACCAGGTTTTTCTCAACGATTGTCTGAACAGAGCCACCCAACAGGATGCCGTTGCTCTGAGCCAGTAGCGACACGTTGATGCCGGGTCCGTCGACAAGGTTGTTGTTCCACACCCGGTTGCCTGCGATCACCGAACCGCGGCTGGGATAACAGAGTTCGTAGGCGCCCGAGTTGGGCACGATTCCCGCACGATTGTTCGAGAAGTCCGAGTTGACGACGTAGAGGTCGCCGCCGGAATCCGTACCGGAATAACCCAAGCCGTTGTACTGCGCGTCGACATTGTCGATGAACATGTCGCACGGATAACACTCGCCCACGTAGAAACCGGCGTCGGGGCTGCCCCAGCCGAGGCTGTTGTCGAACTGTCCGTGGTAGGCATCAAAGGAATACACGCCGTAGTCGCCATTGCGGTAGGCGGTCAGGTATGAACCCTTGTAGTAGTCGGAACCGGTCCAGAAGAAGCCATTGGTCATGTAGTTGCGGGCAGTCATGTTCTCCACCGCAACGCCGTCGGTGTCAGGAACACGGATTCCGTTCTCGAGTTCGAACTCGCCGTCGAGGATCACCTTGTTGCGGTCTGTTCCGCGCAGCGTGATGTTGGGGGTGACGACGTCGACCGCCTCGTTGTAGACGCCCTCATCTATCAGCACGAGGTCACCTTCGACTGCTGCGTCAACGGCCTCCTGGATGGTGTCGTAGTCCTGTGGCACCTTCAGCGTGTTGGCGCTGGACTCGTCATCGCTGCTGCTGTCGTCGTCGTCGGCGCATGCGCCTGCGACCAGCGCAAGTGCCGCCATGACAACGAGCAGAAGTTTCCATGGTTTGGAATGCATCAATCCCCCTGGGGCTGGGTCCGGGGCAAAGCCCGGGTGTTTGCTCAGCACAGTAGCGGAATTGTCCGCTCCGGCATCCAATTACTGCCGGGCAATCGCCGTCGACGTATCCAGAATCCGGGTTCAAGTGCATCACCGGCCTGGAGGTGCGTCGCCGTCCTGGAGGTGCATCACCGGCCTGGAGGTGATTGACATGTGGCTCCGCCGCAAAAGCGGATGGTCGGGACGGGGAGATTTGAACTCCCGACCCCCTGCTCCCAAAGCAGGTGCGCTACCAGGCTGCGCCACGTCCCGTGGAACCCGACCAATGTTTCGGAACGACTCCGAGCGTTCAAGGGTACTCACAGTCGGACGTTCCACCCGAAGTCGGAGGTTTGGCCAGGATCGGAATGGGGACGCGGATCGCCCGGCCCCTAGACTCTTCGGTCTGTGAAAAGCACCGTTGAACCCCTCGAAGACAACAAGGTCAAGGTCGTCGTTGACCTCGAAGAATCAGAACTCGAACCGGCTCTTGAAGCTGCGTGGAAGGAGATCTCGAATGAGGTCCGCATTCCGGGCTTCCGGCCCGGCAAGGCGCCTCGCAAACTGCTCGAGAAGCAGATCGACACCTCATACGCCCGCTCCGAGGCCCTGCGCACCGCCCTGCCGGAGGAGTACACCAAGGCCGTGATCTTCCACGACGTGGACGTGGTTGCTCCCCCGGAACTGGACGTGACCGCCGGTGAGGAGGAAGGTGACATCACTTTCTCCGCAATCGTGGAAGTTCGCCCGGTGATCACGGTTGCCGGCTACAACGGCCTCCGTGTGGAGTTGCCGAACCCCGAAGTGTCCGACTCCGACCTTCAGGAGGAGATCGACCGCCTCAGGGGTCAGCACGGCGAACTCGAAGACGTTGAGCGCGCTGCCGGTGATGGCGACTACGTCACAGTTGACATTCTGGGAACCCGCGACGGTGAAGCACTCGATGGCCTCGATGTCGAGGGCTACAGCTACCTCATCGGATCGGGCATGATCGCTTCGGAGTTCGACGAGAACCTCCCGGGGGCTTCTGCCGGCGACGTGGTGGAGTTCACCGCAGATCATCCCAATCCCGAAGAGGACTCGGTGGAGTTCGAGATCACGGTTCAGGCTGTTCAGGAGCGCGTTCTACCGGAACTCACCGACGAGTTCGTGAGCGACGCCACCGAATTCGATACTGCGCTGGAGTTCGAGACCAGCACCCGGGAACGGCTGGTGACGTCTAGCGAAGAGGCAACCCGGAATTCAGTGCGCACACGGGTGAGCAACGAGTTGGCGAAACTCGTCGACGAGGAACTCCCGGATTCCATGATCTCGGCCGAGATGCAGCAGCGTCTGCAGAACATGGCTCAGCAGTTGGGCGCCAGCGGCATAGGGATGGACGACTACTTGCAGATGATCGGCAAGGACCCAGCGAGCTTCAGCGAAGAGATGCGCGAAGCGGCCGTGGAAGGTGTGAAGGTCGATCTGGCGTTGCGGGCCATCGCTTTGGCCGAAGACCTCGCCGTCACAGAGGAAGAACTCCAGGATCAGATTGCCGAGATGATCGGTGCCGGCGGCATGTCGATCGAGCAGGCCATGGAGCAACTGACCGAAGCGGGTCAGCTCACAGCCTTGCGGGCAGACCTTGCGAGCCAGAAAGCCCTCGACTGGTTGCTCGAACAGAGTGAGTTCGTCGACTCCGAGGGCAACGCTGTACCTGCGGAGCTGCTGGAAGCACCCGCTGACGAGGCCGACCACGATCACGCCGATGGCGATCACGCTGACCACGATCACGCGGACGACGATCACGCCGGCCACGATCACTGAAGGCGCTCAACGCCGCTGTTGATGGCGTCGGGGACCGAGACCTGAGTGTCACGGCCAACGAGTACGGTGAGTCGGAAGCGAATCGAGGAGAACTGGTGAGCGCAGACAATCTCAGGGCCTACAACTACATGGTCCCCAATGTCATCGAGCAGACGAGCAGGGGAGAGCGTCATTCCGACCTCTTCTCCCGGCTGCTGCGCGAGAACATCATCTTCATCGGCAGCGGAATTGATGACGGGATCGCAAATCTCGTCTGTGCGCAGCTGTTGTTCCTCGAGTCGGAAAACCCCGACCGGGACATCAGCATCTACATCAACTCGCCGGGCGGCGACATCAACGCCCTCCTGGCGATATACGACACCATGCAGTACATCAAGCCGGAGGTGAGCACGATCTGCCTCGGTCAGGCTGCGTCCGCTGCTGCGGTCCTGCTGGCGGCGGGAGCGCCGGGCAAGCGCCTTGCGCTGCCGAACTCCCGGATCCTCATTCACCAGCCACAAGGCCAGAGCGGATACGCGCAGGTTTCCGACCTCGAGATTGCAGCGAACGAAATCATGCGTTTGAAGGTCACTCTGGAAGAAATTCTGGCTCGGCACACCGGCCAGGACCCGGAGCGTATCGCCGCCGACACCGATCGAGACTTCGTCATGACGGCCCAGGACGCCAAAGAGTACGGCATCGTGGATGAGGTGATCGAGCCAAGATCGCACACCGACACATCCGGGCCGATCGCCCCGATTCGCTGACGGTCAGCCACTGAGCAGGCCCGTGTCTGCCACACTGGATACTTCCAGCCGCAAGCCCGTTGACGGGTTGGATACAACAAGAGGGGATACCGGTGGCCAAATTCGGTGAAGGCGGAGAACTGCTGAAGTGTTCCTTCTGCGGCAAAACGCAACGCCAGGTGAAGAAACTGATTGCCGGTCCGGGTGTCTACATCTGCGACGAATGCATCGACCTGTGCAACGAAATCATCGAAGAAGAGCTGTCCGAGCAGACTGACTTCGAGGTTGGCGAACTCCCACGCCCCAAGGAAATCTTCGAGTTCCTCGATGACTACATCGTGGGTCAGGAAACCGCCAAGAAGATCCTCTCGGTGGCTGTCTACAATCACTACAAACGAATCCAGCATGAGCCACGTGGAACCGACGAAGTTGAGCTTTCGAAGTCGAACATCATGCTCATCGGACCCACCGGATCCGGCAAGACCCTGCTCGCACAGACGTTGGCCCGCATGCTCAACGTCCCATTTGCGATAGCTGACGCCACTGCGCTCACCGAAGCCGGTTATGTCGGCGAAGACGTGGAGAACATTCTCCTCAAACTGATCCAGGCCGCCGACTACGACGTCAAGAAGGCAGAGCAGGGGATCATCTACATCGATGAGATCGACAAGGTCGCTCGCAAGTCCGAGAATCCCTCGATTACCCGCGATGTGTCAGGCGAGGGAGTTCAGCAGGCCCTGCTGAAGATCCTCGAGGGCACTGAGGCTGCCGTGCCACCACAGGGCGGCCGCAAGCATCCGCATCAGGAGTTCATTCAGATCGACACAACCAACGTGTTGTTCATCTGTGGTGGCGCTTTCGCCGGACTCGACAAGATCATCGAGCAGCGTGTGGGCCGCA
>JAUXGW010000377.1 GCA_030621865.1 Actinomycetes bacterium | reverse complement strand
TCATCACCCAGTGATGTTGAAACATCGTTGGCACGTTCCGCGAGATCGCCGACGTCCAGGACCGCATCGACCATCCCGCCGCTGTCACAATCCAGGTTGATGCGCAGGATCTCGTCACTCTTCCATTGGTTGGCCCAGAGGTGGCGGCCGTCGTACTCGAGTTCGTTGAGCGGGCCCACCGATTCGTCAGCTCGTATCACCCGACCCGAATCCTTCAATTCGAAGGAGTCAGGATTGCGAGTCTGCAATGTGTCCGTGCCATCGCTCATGATCAGTTGGTCACTCGGGTCCGTGGCCAGACCCCAGCCCTCACCCATGTAGTCGAACTGCCCCGTTTCGCTGAATCCGGCCGACTGATCGAACTCCCATCGCAGTGCGGTCTCCGAGGTCCACGTCAGTTGAATCAACTCGTCACCCGAACCGGTGAGTCCCTCGGCGAACAACTCCTCGGGCAGTTGATCCTGTTCGAGCACCTCCCCGGTATCCGGATCCAGACGGCGTATCGACGACTCGCCGCGCCTGCCCGTGCTCTCGAACAGGTCACCGGAGTGGAACGCGAGACCCTGCGTGAACGCTTCCGGGTCATGCGGAATCTCGCGGACAACCCGAAACTGGAGTTGTTCCGGCTCGGGCAGGTCCCCGTCGACCGGACAGTCCGACGGGTTGTTGTCCCGCATGCCATAGAACACGGCTCCCAGGACCAACATGGCAACCACCACCGCGATCCTCGGGATGTGCCTGCTCATGTGCGGGCCAAACTCATGTGCGGGCCAAAGAGGTGACCGCCTCGATGTGATGGGTGTGCGGGAACATGTCCACAAGACGAATTCCGCGCGGCTCGTAACCACGGTCCGCCAGGAGGCCGAGATCCCGACCCATGGCTGCCGGATCGCAACTGACGAGCGCCACCGAAACAGCACCGGTGGCGGCTACCGCGTCGGCGCCCACAGCACCCAGACCTGATCTGGGAGGATCGGCGACCACGGCATCAAATTGTGATGGACGCCACCGTTCAACTGCCGTCCTCACAATTCTCGTGTTCAGGTGCTTCGTGTTCAGTCGGGCGTCGGCCACCGCTGACCGCGAACTCTCCACCAGCTCGGACCGCTGCGCTCCCAACAGAACCGTGAAGAGGCCCACACCCCCATACAGGTCTGCCAGCCGATGATTCTGCGGATCGAAGTCACCCAGGGCGGCGGCAACCACTCCCGCAAGTTCCTCCGCACCTCGGGGACTCGCCTGGAAGAAGGAGTCAGCAGAGATTCGAAAATCGTGGCCGTCCACGGTCTCGGTCATCCAGAGCCGCTTGCCGGCGCGCAGCTTGTTCTGCCCGATCATCGCCACTTCGTCGGGCACACGGCTCTTCGAAGCGTGGGGATCCACCACCACAATCACCTCGCCCGATGCCAGGGACACGCGAATCGTGATCTCCTTGGCTTCTGCGAAGCGTCCCTTGTCCATCACCTCATTGATTGCCGGGTGCGACACCATGCAGTTCGCAACCCGTAGCACCTCATTGGAATGACGGTGGCGAAACCCTGCCCGACCCCTGATCACTCCTGCCCGCACGGTGGTACGCAAGCCCTGCGGTGCCAGATGACCCGACTCATCTGCGACTGTCGCCCCGACGGTGATGGGGACCTCGCTGAACCGGCCGCGACCAAGGTGAGCCAGTGAATCCCTGATCACTTCCACTTTCAGTTGCTGCTGCAGTTCAAGGTCAGCGTGTTGGAGATCACAACCCCCACAACCCTCGGCGATCAGGGCACACGGCGGTTTGACCCGGCCGGCAGCGGGTTCGAGGACGTCCTGCACCACACCCATCAAC
>JAUXGW010000091.1 GCA_030621865.1 Actinomycetes bacterium | reverse complement strand
ATACAATGCGTAAAGATCTCTTCTAGCGACATGCCATAGCGAAACGCATCGGCAATATACCAGAGCCGATCCGTAGTCGGCGTACGCAATCGGGCGCTTAAAAACTCTTCGGTATCCTGGTTTTTCTGGCTGGTATCGGTCAGCGGGTCGAGTCCGGTACGCCCTATTTCCAGCCCACGCAACGCTTTTTGCAGGGATTCCTGAAAGGTTCGGCCGATGGCCATCACTTCGCCCACCGATTTCATTTGCGTGGTCAGGGTCGCGTCTGCCTGCGGGAATTTTACAAAATCAAAACGCGGGATCTTGGTCACCACGTAGTCGATGACGGGCTCAAAGCTTGCGGGTGTCTTCTTGGTGATGTCGTTGGGAATCTCGGGAAGTGTGTAACCGACCGCCAATTTCGCCGCGATCTTCGCTATCGGGAACCCCGTGGCCTTGGATGCCAGCGCCGAGCTCCTGCTGACCCGCGGGTTCATCTCGATGACGACCTGTTCACCTGTCTGCGGATTCACGGCGAACTGAACATTGGAACCGCCGGTTTCCACACCCACGCGCCTCAACACTGCGAAAGCAGAGTTGCGCATCTCCTGATACTCCACATCGGTGAGTGTCTGGGCCGGAGCAACCGTGATCGAGTCACCGGTGTGAACTCCCATGGGATCGACGTTCTCGATCGAACAGATGACCACGCAGTTGTCGTCGGAGTCGCGCATCACCTCCAGCTCGAATTCCTTCCAGCCGGCGATCGACGTTTCGATCAACACCTCGTTGATCGGGGAGGCATCGATGCCATGTTCCACAACCGAAAGGAACTCCTCGGGCGTTGAGGCGATGCCAGTGCCTTTGCCACCAAGGATGAAGGCGGGCCGGATCACGAGGGGCAGGCCGAGATCGCCGCGTATGACTTCGGCTTCGTCCATGGTGTGCGCAACGGCTGAAGGCGGCGTGGCCAGCCCGATCTCCTGCATCGCCCTCTTGAACAGATCGCGGTCTTCAGCAGTTGAAATGGCTTCGGCATCGGCACCGATGAGTTCGATTCCCCGGGATTTCAGGGCACCCGAGTTGTGCAGGTCCATTGCAAGATTCAGCGCCGTCTGACCACCCAGTGTGGGTAGAACGGCATCCGGCTTCTCGATGTCGAGAATTTGCTCGATCACCTCGGGGACCAGCGGTTCCACATAGGTGGCGTCGGCGAAGTCCGGGTCGGTCATGATCGTCGCCGGATTCGAATTGGCAAGAATCACCCGGAAACCCTCCTCGCGCAGAACACGGCATGCCTGTGTTCCCGAGTAATCGAATTCACAGGCCTGACCGATCACGATGGGCCCGGAGCCAAGGATGAGGATGGACTTGATGTCGTCGCGCTTGGGCATCAGACGTTCTCCGACAAGGGGTGGGTGAGGCCACATTCAGGCCCCGGATCTTGGGGTTTCACGTCTCCGGACCCCACATGTGAAACGCTGGGGACGTGAAGTTTGGATTCGAGCAACGGTGGCAGTGCAAACCCGAGGAGGTCGTGGAGCTCTACATCTCGGAGGATTTCTGGGCTTCCCTGGACGACCTGACCAAGACGAGCAAGCCGGAGATCCTCGAGGTCTCCCGTACCGGGGACATCGCGATCACCCGGCTTCGATACGCACTCAACGTGGATCTTCCCAGACAAGCCGCTCGGTACATCGATCCCGAAGATGTCACCTGGGTGGAGCAGGTCGAGTGGACGCTGCCGACCCTGTCGGCCACTGTGAACTTCCTGCCCGACCAGGGTTCGGCTCTCATGACGGCTTCGGGAACAGCCAATGTGATCGCTGATGGAGACGAAGCCGCCCGGGAGGTCCGGGGTGAGGTCAAGGTCCGGATCCCCTTCGTTGGCAAGAAGGTTGAGCGGGCCGTGATCGACGGAGTCGGTGAGCATCTCGAGGAAGAGGCCGGGGCAGCTGCGGACCGTCTCGAGGACTGAACGTTCGGCGTTGTTCACGAGGCCCGACCGCCGCGGGTTTGGAAACTGTCGATCAGGTCGGCGAAGCGTTCGAAGAGGTACCGACTGTCGTGTGGTCCCGGACCGGCCTCCGGGTGATACTGGACTGCGAAGGCGGGTCGATCCGTGCAACGGAAACCCTCCAGCGTTCCGTCATTGAGATTGCGATGTGTGACCTCGGCGGAGACCAACGAGTCGGGATCAACGCAGTAGTTGTGATTCTGGCTGGTTATCTCACATCGACCGGTGGCCAGGTCAACAACTGGATGATTGCCTCCATGGTGACCGAAGGGCAGCTTGAAAGTCTCGCCCCCGATTGCGGTGGCCAACATCTGGTGTCCCATGCAGATTCCGAAGATCGGTACTTCACCGAGCAGTTCCGACACTGTGGCCGCGACACCTTCCACGGCGGCAGGATCACCCGGACCATTGGAAAGGAACACTCCGTCCGGTGAAACGGCGAGGATCTCTGGCGCAGTCGCGGAACCCGGCATCACCTGAACCGATCCAAGTCGTGCCAGCTGTTCAAGAATCGTGGACTTGAGACCCAGGTCCAACGCCACGATCTTGCGGTCGGCTCCCGTGCTGGAAGCCACCAGCTGCCCGCGGGGATCACTCACCCGCGCAACCAGGTCAATGCCGTCGGTGCCCACCGCTGAAGCGGCCAGTTCCCTGAGTTCTTCCACGGGGGCGGTTCCGAACACCCCGGGCATGGCGCCATGGTCGCGCAGGTGACGGGTGAGTCGACGGGTATCAACCCCGGCGATGCCCGGCACTCCATTGCTCTGGAGCCAGCTCTGGAGGCTGCCCTCGGCCCGATGATTCGAGTAGCGCCTCGGCAGGTCCCGAATCACGATTCCCGAGCAATGAGGGACCGAGGACTCGTTGTCCTGTGCGTTCACCCCGTAGTTGCCTATGTGCGGGTACGTGAACGTGATCACCTGACCCGCGTATGAAGGGTCGGAAATGACTTCCTGGTATCCGGTGAGAACGGTGTTGAAGACGAACTCGCCGCTGGTGGCACCGCTTGGCACCTCTGCACCAACGGCGGAACCCTCGAACACCGATCCGTCCTTCAGAACGATGTGTGATTCGGTGATCCCGGATTGTTCCCTCACCCTTGCGCCTCTCCGTCGATCACCACGGCTTCGCCGGCGCACACCGTGTGGCGCACCTTGCCGCGGACAGCTCGCCCCACGTAGGGCACGTTGCGGGACCGCGAGGCACCTCCTGAGTCATCGATGATCCAGGTCACGGACGGATCTACGATGCAGAGGTTCGCAGCTTCGCCCACCGCAATCGGTCGACCCTGCTCAGCCATCGAAGCGATGGCCGCCGGCTGCCAGGACAGTCGGGCGAGCACGTCGGCATCGGTCATGGCTCCCCCATCGACCAATTCGGTGAAAGCCAGGGCCAATGCATATTCCAGACCGAGCATCCCCGGAGGTGCCTCGTCAAAGGGCAACTCCTTCGACTCGGGTGTATGGGGTGCGTGATCGGTGGCAATGGCGTCCAGGGTTCCGCTCGCCAATCCAGCCTTCACGGCGTCCACGTCCGAGGAGGTCCGCAACGGAGGATGCACCTTGAAGGTGGCATCGTAGGTGGCACAACACGCATCCGTGAGGGTGAAGTGATGAGGTGCGGCCTCGGCGGTGATCGGCAGACCTGAGGCCTTTGCAGCCGCGATCATGTCCACCGATCCGGCAGTGGACATGTGCAGGAAGTGCACGCGTGCTCCGGTGAGCCGAGCAAGGGCGATATCGCGCATCACCATCAATTCCTCGGCTTCGGCGGGCTGGCCACCCAAGCCGAGCTTCGTGGACCACTCCCCCTCGTTCATGGCGGTGCCGGCGCTGAGGGCCGTGACCTCACAATGCTGGGCGAGGGTCACGCCCAGACCGGTTGCGTACTCCATGGCGCGGCGCATGAGTGCGTCGCTTTGAACCCCGGATCCGTCGTCGGTGAATACGTGAACCCCGAGATCGGCCATCTCGGCCATCGGTGCAAGTTGTTCACCGTTGCGACCCACGGTGATCGCCCCGGAGGTCTGCACGTCGATCAAGGCTGCGCGGCCCAGTTCCAGAACGTCCTTGACCACCGAGGCTGAGTCGATCGCAGGTTTTGTGTTCGGCATTGCCAGAACGGCCGTGTAGCCGCCCAGGGCGGCCGCCCGGGCCCCTGTCTCGATGGTTTCTGCCTCTTCTGAGCCCGGCTCACGCAGATGGGTGTGCAGGTCCACGAGACCGGGAGACACCAGACAGCCGCCGGCGTCGAGCACCCGGTCCGCGTCGAGATCCTCACCGACGGCCACAATCTGCCCACCGGAGATCCGGACATCGCCAGAGCGTTCACCGCCGGCATCAACCAGCTTCCCGCCCTTGATCACGATGCTGTCTGGAAATTGGCTCTCTGTCACCTGGACCCTCCGCTTTCTCCGGCACTCACCGGCACTACCTCAACGCTACGTTCACCTTCGCCGCCAATCAGCGATTCCCGCGGAGCGCCAAGGAGCAGAAACAGCACCGCCATTCGAATCGATACTCCGTTCGCCACCTGGTCGGTGACAAGCGAATTCGGGCGCTCAGCCACTTCTCCAGCAATTTCCACGCCACGGTTCATCGGACCTGGGTGCATGATGATCGCATTCGGTCCCAACCGGTCGGCCCGCCGCGTGGTGAGACCGAACATCGACGTGTACTCGCGCAACGACGGGAACAACGCTTCGGAAATCCGCTCGTTCTGGACCCGCAGCAGGTAACAGACATCCAGATCCTCCAGCACGTCGTCCAGAGAGTGTGAAATCTCCACCGGCCAGTCCATCCGGGCCGGCAACAACGTTGGCGGCGCCACCAATGTGATCTGCGCCCCGAGTTTGGTGAACGCCTCGATGTTCGACCGCGCCACCCGTGAATGGACGATGTCGCCCACGATTCCGATGTGCAGGCCGTCCAGGGAATCAAAGCGGTTGCGAATGGTGAAGGCGTCGAGCAGAGCCTGCGTGGGATGAGCATGCCAGCCGTCGCCTGCATTGATCACCGCAGCATCGGACCATCTCGAGATCTGCAGGGGAACACCGGAGGACCGGTGTCGAACCACCACCGCCTGGACTCCCATCGCTTCGATGGTTTCGATCGTGTCCCTGACCGATTCCCCCTTCTTCACAGCAGAACTGGAGACGGAGAATCCCATCACATCGGCACCCAACCGCTTGGCTGCGGTATCGAAACTCAATTTGGTGCGCGTGGAGTCCTCGAAGAACAGCGTCGCAACGGTTTGACCGCGAAGGGTCGGAACCTTCGGAATCCGTCGCCGATTGATCTCGGCCATGGCATCCGCAACATCGAATATTTCCTCGATCTCGTCGCGTTGCAGGTCGGAGATCGTCAGGAGATTGCCCATCAAGGCTTCTCCAACCCGCCGATGCAAACCGCGTCGGCAGAGACGTCCACCAGTTCGTCGCGACGGGTGGGCAGGTTCTTGCCGACGTAGTCAGGCCGGATCGGCAACTCACGGTGACCGCGGTCGACCATGACCGCCAGCTGAACCGTGCGGGGTCGGCCGAAGTCAACGAGTGCATCCAGCGCTGCTCGGATCGTGCGGCCGGTGAAGAGAACGTCATCGACGAGGACCACGTCGGTGCCATCCAGGTCGACGGGTATTTCGGTGACTTCTTCAGGCAGGACCGGCCTGATCCCGATGTCGTCGCGGTACATCGCCACGTCCAGCGTCCCCAGCGGCACGCCGGACTCGTCCCCGGTGAGTCCCTCGATTTCGCGGAGTTCCGCTGCCAGCCCCGCGGCCAGCGTGACTCCACCTGTCTGCAATCCCACGAGAACAACGGATTCGAGGCCGTGATTCTTCTCGAGGACTTCATGGGCCATCCGTCTGAGTGCCCGGCGAATGTCATCGGCATCCATCACTTGACTGTGGGCCACAAAAACGCCCCCGTAGGGGCGCGTCATCCGTCGTTCGCGTTCTGCCACAGATACTCCTCCCGTAGGGATCTCTCTGAATCCCGGTGACGGTCAGAACTGCATCCTACTCGCGCACGCGCTTGGCCGCCGCAGCGAGCAGTCCGTTGACGAAGCGATGTGAGTCATCGGTGCCGTATTGCTCGGCCAGCGCCACCGCTTCCGAAAGAACCACACCCGTTGGAACGTCATCAGCATGAATCAACTCGAAACAGGCAACCCGCAGAACCGTCAGGTCGAGCGCCGCCATTCTGTCCAGCGGCCAGCCTTGCGGAGCGAGTGACTCGATGAGCCCGTCGATTTCGTCGATATTCGCCTCAACACCGGAAACAAGACGGGTGGCGTACGCATCAGCAGCCAGCTTCTGCGAGGCGAGGACATCCTCACCGGAGGTGTCCTTGATGTTCGATTCGTACAGCAGGTGAACAGCACGTTCACGACTGGTTGCCCTGCTCGCCACCGCGGGGCGCACTGACGGCGGGCCCGTGTTCTCGTCGGTTTCTGGGCCGGACTCCGGTTCGGTGTTCATGCGCGGGAGATGAATTCCCCTGTGCGGGTATCCACCTTGACGCTTTCGCCGGTTTCGATGAACAACGGAACCTGAATCACCTTGCCGGTCACCAGTGTGGCCGGTTTCTTGGCGCCGGACACCCGGTCACCCTGGATTCCCGGTTCGGTCTCGGCGATCGTGAGTGGCACCGAAGCAGCCAGGTCCACGCCGATGATCTCGTCGCCGTACATGATCAGTGTCACCGCGGAGGAGTCGACCAGATAGTTCACCGCATCACCGAGAGTGTCCGCCTCCACGTTGAGTTGTTCATACGTGGAGTTGTCCATGAGGACATAGTCCGCACCGTCGCGGTACAGCAGTTGCATCTCCGTCTTGTCCACGATCGCGCGGTTCATCTTCTCGCCGGAGCGGAACGTCCGGTCGACAACCGAGCCAGTTCGCACGTTCTTGAGTGTGGTACGCACGAATGCTCCACCCTTGCCCGGTTTCACATGCTGGAAATCACTGATTACGTACAGACCGTCATCGAGGTCAATGGTCATTCCGGTCTTGAAGTCCGAGGTTGAAATCTGGGCCATGGTGATCCTGGGTTGTGAGAAGGGGACTGGGTTGTGAGAAGGGAAGTTGAAGAAGTCAGGAGCCCAACGCGGGATCCTTGGGAGCGTGTGTCAATCGGTCACAGCCACCGGGAGTAACCAACAGAGTGTCCTCGATCCGCACTCCTCCGAGTTCCGGCAGGTAAACGCCGGGTTCCACGGTAACCACATATCCCGCCCGGAGGGTAGCTGTGGAACGAGTCGAGACCCGCGGCTCCTCATGAATGTCGAGTCCGACTCCGTGGCCGGTGCCGTGCAGGAAGGCGTCACCCCATCCGGCATCGGCGATCACCTCTCTGCACACGCCATCCACTGCGGAGGCATCGGCACCATCGATCACGGCCTCGACACCCTTGGCCTGGGCTTCTCCAACCACGTCGATCATCCTGCGGCGTTCGGCGCCGATGTCGCCAACCGCAACCATCCGGGTCATGTCCGAGTGGTATCCGTCAATCATGGCGCCGAAGTCGATAACCACCATCTCACCTTCGCTCACACGGTGCTCCGACGGTCTGTGGTGTGGTTCTGCTCCGTTGGCTCCGGCCGCGACGATCGTCTCGAAACTCAGGTCTTCTGCCCCGAGGTGCAGCATCCTGGCGTCCAGTTCAAGGCCGAATTCGCGCTCGGTCGGAGCGTCTCCAAGCACGTGGCGAACGTCGGCCAGTGCCTGGTCGGCGATGGCGCTGGCGGCCCTGATGCGAGCCGCTTCCCCCGGATCCTTGATCAGCCGCAAGCCCTCCACAACACTGCTGCACGCCACCAACTCACCCTTGTGAAGCTCACCAGCCCAGCGTCTCTGAGCGGTCCAGGTGATTGAATCCGCTTCGAGTCCGAGGTGTGCGATTCCCTGCGCTGCGGATGCGATCGCAGCGTCAGGGGCTTCTGTGCTGATGACGACCTCGGCATCTACTCCCGCGTCGTCCAGCTCCTGCCGGCTCTGGGTGGCGTAGCGGCCATCGGACACGAACGTGGCGGAGTCGCCCTCGACCAACAACATGGCCGAAGAACCCGTGAATCCGGTGAGATAACGGACGTTGACGAGATTGGACACCACCAGCGCGTCCACCCCCGCATCATCGAAGGTTCCGCGCAGCCGCCCCAACCGACCGGCAACGTCCATGGCAGGCAGGTCGCCGGGTGCGAATGTCGGGGTGTCGCCTTCGGTGACTGCCATGCGGGCAGCCTAGGAGGCCATCAAGGGCGCGATTGCGCGTACTGCCAGGAGATACCCCCGGGCCTTCAAACCACTGATGACGGCCGTTGCGACCGGAGTTATCACCGAGCTGTGACGGAACTCCTCACGGGCTCCGGGATTCGACAGATGCAGTTCGATGATCGGCCCGGAGAATGCTGCGAGCGCGTCGTGAATTGCCCAGCTGTAATGACTGAAAGCGCCGGCGTTCACGATGAGACCACCGCTGTTTCCCCGCGACTGCGCGATGACGTCGACGATTTCGGCCTCACTGTTGCTCTGGAAATGCTGGAGCGTCAGACCCAGTTCTTCTGCCTGGCTGCGGGCGGAATCGACAATTTCGTCCAGGGTGTCCGTGCCATAGATCTCGGGTTCTCGACTGCCCAGCAGATTCAGGTTCGGACCGTTTATCAACATGATCCTCTTGTTGACGTCGGAATCGGTTGTCATCGGAGTGCCTCCATCGCCGTCGTGGCGAGTCCAGGTTCCACGTTACGAACAATCTCGAGTCCGTCCGGGCCAAGCAGCACAAAAGTCAGTCCGCTGTTCAGCACCTTCTTGTCCCGCCCCATCGCCTTCAGCAGATCTTCCGACTCCAGTTCTGCCGGAAGGCCGGTCGGAAGCCCGTATCCATCCACAACCCGGCGGTGTTCTGCGACCGAGTCCGAATCGATTCGACCCATCTGTCGTGCCAACTCGGCCGCGTAGACGAGACCGATTCCCACGGCCTCTCCATGCTTCAGGTCGTGGGATCCAACGGTCTCGATTGCATGAGCCAGCGTGTGTCCGTAATTGAGCAGAGCCCGACGGCCCGCTTCCCTCTCGTCGGATGCCACCACTCCGGCCTTGATCCGCACGCAGG
>JAUXGW010000264.1 GCA_030621865.1 Actinomycetes bacterium | reverse complement strand
GGGGAACTGCCGGGCCGTCTCGTCCGCGGGGTCACCAGGGCACCATCGTGAAGGCGGCACCGATTTGCCGCTCTGCTTCCGCGGGGCCGGCCTCGTGGCGGCCTACGATCTAGCTGATGTCAGATCCCTCCGATAGCGGTGGCCCAGACGCTGCCGAAACCAGTGATGAGCTTGCCGAGGACGCGGTCCTCTCGCTCGCCGACGACTCCAATGCCGGTGCCAGACAGCGGCGCCTTGGCTGGATTGCCTTTGGTCTGGTGGCGGCCGGCGTCGTGGCGATGGTCGTGCCCGGGTTGCTGCGCGATGGCGTCTGTGGGTTGTTCGCCTGTGCCGATGTGACACCGGAGGTGGCGGTCGGCCGCCCTACCGGAACCGATCTGGCCGTGGTCGTGCCGGAGGAAGTCGCCGGAGATCTACTGTCTCTTCGCCTGGTCGAACTCAACGAGGAAGGTGAGCAGAACTCATCGGGTGAATGGATCGTGTTTCGGACCTCCGACAGCGAGCCGACCTACATTCCACTCGGTGAGGCCCCCGAAGGGTTCGACACTCGCACTCCGCTTGAGTCGCAACCGGAGTCCGGAGTCTGGGTGTTGGAGGCATCCTTCGGTTGTGCCGCCACGCTGGTCCGGTTCAGTCCAGTCGATGTGGATCCAGGATTCGTTGTTTCAAGCGGGGCAACCGTGACCGCGGAGGAGTTCAGCGACGACGCCCGCACAGATCTCCAGTGCTCCACTGCTGCACCGACCTGGCAGCGGATTCTCTTCTTCCTGGGGATTGCCCTCGTCTCGGCCGGAGCGATCATGGGACTCGTTCTCGCCTTCCGGGGTCCGATCAAAGACGATCCCGAATGGTATGGACCCTGATTCCAGTGCCGCGAGCCCGCCGCCCTGGTGGAACCTCGACTGCCCGTCCGTGCCGTGAGGTTTCCGGTCAGATCGATCCGTACCAATTCCGGTCGCTGTCTTCCATCCATTTGTTTATGTTCTGCTTGTTGAAGATCGTGGATCCGTTGGTGATGATCTCCAGCCCCTTCAACTTCCAGCCTCCGGCGATCCCGTCGGGAGACTTGTAGATTCGGATCGTACCGAGCATCGACTCGTACAGCCCGGTACCCGGGTCGAGGTCGAACGTGTCGGTGTGACCTCGTTCGAAATCGTTGTGCGAGGGATCGTCCAGGTCCCAGCTGCGCCCGCCCAGGTACAGACGAACATCGTCGTCGGTCCCCGCCCAGAAGGTGTTGGATGTTGCGACCTTCACGCGCAAGCGGTTGACGATCGTGGAAGAGCTGCCGCACGTGAGGCTGGCCCACCAGCGGTATTCATCCTCCAACCACTGATTGAGTGAGGAGTTGCATACGAGGTCACCGCGGTGACGCAAGCGAACTCGCTGCAGGCGCCAGCCGCCCGCAAATCCGTCGGAGGACTTGCGTATTCCGACCCTCTTGATCTCATCGCGCGTAACGCCGGTGTAGTTGAGTGCGTAACCCTCGAAGTTTCCCCGTTCGCGATCGTCATGATCCGGGTTGTCAAGCACGAATGTCCGGTCTCCGATGTCCAGCCACACGGTGTCGTCGGTGCCGGCCCAACTCGTATCGGAGGTTTCGAGCTCGACGAACAGGTCGGCCCAACCGATTTGGCCTTGTGTATAGGCGCACAACCGCCGGTTGTTGCCTCCCATGATGCAGTTCTGGGTTGGTCGTCCACAGGTTCCGCAGTTCCCGTTGGGGATGTTGTAGCAGCCGAAAGACCCTCCACAACTGGAGCAGGGAGTGCCGTTGCCCGTGTACTCATCAGTGGCGCCGAAGAGATGGCACATCTCGTGGGAAGTGATCTCGTCGATCCCGTTGATTCCCCATCCACCCCAGTTGTTTCGGTCCGCGAGCGTGATTCTCCCGCTGCTTGCATACGCGTGCCACTCGGTGCTGAACGGAGTCACGAATATCACTGCTGCATGGGCAGAGAGGTTGGTGATGCGCAGGTCGTCTCGGTAGTCGATGACTCCGTTCCAGTTGCCGGTGTAGGTGTTGCCGTTGAACGTGAGTTCCTCCATCGCCGGGTTCCGCCAGTAGTCCTCTTCGCTGCTGTTGTTTTCATCTGCGACGTTGATGGAAACGTTTTGCCAGTCGTATACCCAAGTGAGGTGGGCTGCGCCGGGTGCCGAATCGGCCAACCAGTCCAGACCATCACGGATTCGCGATCGAAGTGTGTTCCGCTCGGATGCGGTGAACCTGGGTCCCCCGGATCGAGAGGACTCGACAAAGACGACGCCCACGGATATTTCGCCCTCCATCTTCCAGCAGGCGACCTCGAAGAAGAGGTCGGAGATGACCTCCGCGTTGATTGCCCAGAGGAGTCGTATGAATTTGAAGTCCAGGACGAACGCGATTCGAGCCAGGTAGTACCCGACGGTTTCGTCCCCATAGCGCTCGGTGAAGAGGCGCTCGAGGTCGGGCAGCAGTTCCGGATCGCGTCTCTTGGTTCGTATCCGCTTCAGAAACGCGTCGTCGATGTCCTCTTCCGCCGCCTTCCTGAGGTGCTCGTCGAGGCCCAGCCCCGAGCGTTCGAGAACCAGTTCGAGGAAGTGCCTTGGGTCATACAGGCTGTCTGGTCCAGGTGGCTCGCGCTCTGGGTCTCCCCAGCTCAATCCATCGCGCGAATCGTCCTTCCGCACCCGTTTGTAGCCGGGCGTGAAGTCGTAATCCCATAGTCGCGCCACATCGAGAAGCTCAGGAGACACATCGGCCAGTCGCTTCATGGTTTGCCTGCCGATTCGACCCCGGGTGACAAGTGAGAAGAGGCCGGTTTCCATGGAGGCTTCGGCATCTCGCGGGTGCGCCCGGCCGACCAGGCCGGCAGTTCCATGTACTTCCGTGACAGCTACCCCGACTTCCCGCAGATATCTGCGGGCCTCGTGGCTGGCTTCAGCGGTTGGCCGACTGAGCAGAAAGAGGTACTTGACCCGATCGTTTTCGCTTGGATTGGACATGACAACTCCGGGGTGATCGCGGCCCGCAGGCCGAGTCCCTGGAAGGGTTGCCGGGTCTCGCCCGAGCCGCTGTGGCGGGTGTTGATCCCAATGTATCCATGAGGCTGCTCGATCCCACCTGAGGAACCCCGATCCCACCTGAGGAACACTGACGGTCCGACCGACTCATCCAGGACCAGTTGATTCGCGGAACGGAACGCCTAGGTTGAATCCGTGATCCCACTCGATGAGACCTTCGGCGGAACATTCCCTTTTGATCCGCACACCTTCGACGGCCACGGGTTCGTGCAGCACTACGTGGATGAAGGGCCTCGCGATGCCGAGCCGATCCTCTGCCTCCACGGCGAACCGACCTGGAGTTACCTCTATCGCAACATGATCGGGCCGCTCAGTCAGCTTCACCGCGTTGTGGTTCCCGATCACATGGGCTTCGGAAAATCCGAAACACCTCAGGACCGGCCGTACAC
>JAUXGW010000035.1 GCA_030621865.1 Actinomycetes bacterium | reverse complement strand
CATGTGATCGATCTGGTGGAGGAGATTCTCGTGATGACCGTGAATCCGGGATTCGGCGGTCAGTCATACATCTCGACCATGGAGAACAAGGTTCGGGAAGTCTCCAAGATGATCGCCACATCCGGGCGTGACATAGACCTCGAGGTCGACGGCGGAATCAGCCCCAAAACGGTCGGGGGCTCCTCGGCGGCCGGAGCGGACGTATTCGTGGCCGGCAGCGCGGTGTTCAACGATCCTGAAGGCTTCACCCACGCGGTGAGCGAAATTCGCCGCCACGCGAACAGCGCCCGCGGCTGAGAACCATTCCAAGGATCACATTGGCTCGGTCAGGCAGAAGTCGGCGAACACCAGGAATCCCCCGGTTGGCAATCACCAACCCGCTGGCCGTGGCCGTTGTCGCCGTGGCCGTTGCGACCGGTGCGTGTACCAGCCCCCGGCCCGCCTACTGCGAGGATCTCGAGGCCTGGAACTCGCTTTCGAGCCTTGATGCTGCAATACGCGCAGGCGACTCGAGTGCCATCGAATCCCAGCTGGAAGAACTGGACTCCCTCGCCAACTCGGCTCCCGACGAGATCAGGGACAACATGTTGGAGATATCCGACACGATGGCCGCAGTTGTGGAACTCAGCTCATCGTCCTCGGACACCTCCGAGGACGAATTGAAACGCGAACAGGTGAACGCGCGTCTTGGACGGGTCATTGAGCACACCACCGCTGTTGGTTCCTGGGCGGAAGAAGAGTGCGGCATCCGCCTCGATTAGCCACTTTCAGTGTCATATTGCCCACTGTCAGGGGTATTGCGGAAGTATTGCATTCATATGTCAGTCGCAAGACTGCGGGTGTGATACCACTGCTGCCAAGAGAACTCGCACAGAGAAAAAGAGAAAGGTCTCGATGATTTCTTCCCCCAGCAGAGTTTCTTCGCGCAGGACTTCTTCGCCCAGGAGAAGTACCGGCCGACGCATGCGGTTTCTCGTTCCTCTCGCAGCCCTGGCGATCCTCGCCACTGCGTGTCAGAACATCCAGTCGCTCAACCTGCTCAACGAAGAACGCCAGCGCCACGGCGTACATGCCGTGATCGATCACGGCACGCTGAGCTCGAAGGCGCAGGCATGGGCCGAGCACCTGGCCCGACAGGGTTACCTGCAACACTCGAATCTGAGCAGTGGTGCGGGACCGGGCTGGTCTGCCCTGGGCGAGAACGTAGCTCAGGTCTTTGACGTCGAAGGAGCCCACCGGGCGTTCATGAACAGCTCATCCCACCGACGGACGATGCTGAATCCCGTCTACACACATGTGGGTATCGGCATAGCCGAAGGACATGGATACATGTTCGTGGTTCATGTCTTTGGGGGCTGACCCTGCCGGCCTGACGCCCCCGGATTGTCTCGCGCTCAGGTCAATCAGCGCTCAGGTCAATCAGCGCTCAGGTCATCTCGCCACGGCGCAGAATCACGTGATCAATGATCCCGTAGTCCTTCGCCTGCTCAGCAGTGAACCAACGGTCACGGTCTGAGTCTGCTTCCACCTGTTCCGTGGTCTGACCGGTGTGCTCCGCGATCCGCTCCGCCAGCAGGTCCTTGACGTACTTCAGCTGTTCAGCCTGAATGGCGATGTCAGTTGCCTGGCCCTGCACACCGGCAGAGGGCTGATGCATCATGACGCGTGCGTGCGGCAGCGCATTCCTCTTGCCGGGAGCACCTGCACCGAGCAGGAACTGGCCCATCGATGCGGCGAGGCCCATGCAAATCGTGCCCACGTCCGGAGTGACGAACTGCATGGTGTCGTAGATCGCCATACCCGAGGTCACCGAACCACCAGGTGAGTTGATGTAGAGCCAGATGTCCTGCTCGGAGTCTTCGCTCTCCAGATACAACATCTGAGCGGTGAGGAAGTTGGCGACCTTGTCATCGACCTCGGAACCGAGGAACACAATTCGATTTTCCAGAAGACGGTTGTAGATGTCAGCTGACGGATCCATTCCAACATTTGCCTGCGAAACGACCTGCTGGACCGTCTGGTTGATTTCGGGTGTTGACATGGCGGCGAGACTACCGCGCCCGAACCCCGCAGAAGTACCGTGGCACCTGTTGCGGACGTGGCGGAATTGGCAGACGCGCTGGGTTTAGGTCCCAGTGCCCTTATTGGGCGTGGGGGTTCAACTCCCCCCGTCCGCACCAACCTAGAGTTCTCCCTGCATGGATATTCATGGCCTGAGGACCCCGGCGCTGCTCGTCGATGCCGCCGCACTGGACGCCAACATCGACACCATGGCCGCCACCCGGCCCGGCGACCGCCTACGACCGCACGTGAAGGCATTCAAATCGACCGAGATGGCACGCCATGTCGCCGAGCGCGGGAATCACCACTCTTTCTGTTGCGCAACGCTGCGGGAGATGGAAGGACTGGCCGCTGCCGGCCTCGGACGGGATCTCCTGCTCGCCAACGAGACTCTCGACTCACCAAGGCTGGACGCACTGGTCGCCCGCCCTGATTCGCGGATCACCGTGGCAGTGGATTCGCCGGAGACCATTCGGGCTGCCGCATCCAGCGGTGCAGAAGTCCTGATAGATGTCGACGTCGGTCTCCCGCGCTGTGGATGCGATCCCGCAGATGCGGAAACGCTTGGCAACCAAGCACGATCCGAGGGTCTCGGCGTGCGGGGTGTGATGGGCTACGAAGGCCATGTGGTGGGCAATCCCGATCGGGACGAGCGTTCCGCAGCGGTTGAAGAGTCAATGGCGCTTCTTCGCGGTGCACAACGCAGCGTGGGCGGGATCACCTCGGCCGGAGGAACCGGCACCTTCGACATGCATCCCCTCACAGACGAAGTTCAGGCCGGCAGCTATCTGCTGATGGATACCCAATACGATCAACTGGGCCTTCCGTTTCGACAAGCCCTGACCTTGCTGGCCACGGTGATCTCGGTGAGCAAGAAGGGCTGGGCCATCGCCGACTGTGGACTGAAGAGTCTCGGAATGGATCACGGCGAGCCGGCCATCCCCGGCTACGAGGTGTTCTTCTGCTCGGACGAGCACACCACGTTCCTGCAATCGGAGGAATCAGAACTGGGATTACCCAGCGTCGGCGACCGGATTCGGGTTGTACCCGCCCATGTTGATCCCACGGTGGCGTACCACGAGCGACTCAACCTCGTGGCGGGCGATGACGTGATCGACACCTGGGCGGTCGACCTTCGGGGCTGGTGAGACGCGGCCGGTGAATCCCGGCCGCGGATCTACCCGATTTGCCGCATCAGGTCGGCCAATGCCCGCCCCCTGTGACTGATCCGGTTCTTCTCATCGCGAGTCATCTCGGCAAACGTCCGACCATCACCATCGTCGGGAACGAATACCGGGTCGTAGCCGAATCCCCCCAAGCCACGGGGTTCCTCCGCAATCGTGCCTTCCACCGTGCCCCTCGCCACCAACAGGCCGTCTCCGCCCGCAATGCCACCAACCTCGTCGACCAACGCGATGACACACTCGAATCGGGCCGATCGCCCGGCGGGTGGAGTCCCCGCCAAATCTGCGAGGAGCTTCTGAATGTTCTGCTCATCAGTGGCGGCCGCTCCGGAAAAGCGGGCGGAATGAACTCCCGGAGCGCCGGCCAGGGCATCCACCACCAGCCCCGAATCATCCGCGAGTGCCGGGATCGCAGAGAAGTCCCTGACCGCAACCGCCTTCTTCACGGCGTTGCCACGGAAGTCCGCGGCGTCCTCGATCACCTCGTGCATGCCGGACGGTCGGGGCAACACCGATATCGAGGGCCAACGGTCGCTCAGAAGCTCAGCCAACTCCGACACCTTGCCGGCGTTGGTGGTTGCCAATGCGAGCCGCAACCCGTCCGAAGTCACCGAGCGATCGCTCGGGAGGCCAGAGGCTGAGCCATGTACTCGTGTTGCAGCTCGTTGATCTGCGCGATTCCGACCTCTGCCAGACCCAGAAGTTCATCCAGTTCGGAGCGGGAGAACGGTTCTTCCTCGGCGGTTCCCTGGACCTCCACGAAACGACCGTCGCCGGTCATCACCACATTCATGTCGGTCTGGGCTTTCGAGTCCTCCGCGTAGGGCAGATCGAGGCGTGCTTCACCGTCGATCACTCCCACCGAGATGGCGGCGAGGAGATCGGTGAGTGGGTAGTTGTCGATCAGCTCGGCGGACTGGGCGCGGGTCACGGCGTCGTGCAGCGCAAGGAATGCTCCACAGATCGAAGCGGTTCGGGTGCCGCCGTCCGCCTGGAGCACGTCGCAGTCGATCAGTACCTGACGCTCACCGAGTGCGCGCATGTCGCACACCGAGCGCAACGCACGTCCGATGAGGCGCTGGATCTCCTGGGTTCGGCCCTTGGGGCCCTTGGTTTCGCGCCGGATGCGCTCGGGTGAGGATCCCGGCAGCATGGAGTACTCCGCTGTGACCCAGCCCTTGCCGCTGTTGCGCATCCAGCGAGGTGTGTCCTCGTCCACCATGGCTGTGCAGAGCACCTTTGTGTCACCAAACTCCACAAGTACCGAACCGGCGGCATATGCGGTGTAGTCACGCTGGAAACTGAAGGTTCGGAGTTCGTTCGCTGATCGGCCGTCTGGTCGCACTTCTGTGATCACTTTCTTGGATGGATTGATCCTGGATGGATTGATCCTGGATGGATTGGAGGGACCCTAGATCCCGGGATATCCGATGTCACCACCGGGCCAGGTGATCTGTTCCGCGCTGGTGAGCTCGGGACCGAGCAGCGTACGGCCCAGTTCCTCGAACACGTTCACATCGCCGGTGGTTATGAATGTTGGGGGACCCTGATTCGAGTCGGCCGTCAGACCCAGTTCAACCAGGACGTCCTGGAGGGCGAAAGCTGTTTCGTCGGCCGACGAAACGAGGACCACGTCGTGGCCGACCACGTCGGAGATCGTACGGGCCAGATACGGGTAATGAGTGCAGCCGAGCAGAAGGCTGTCGATCTTTGATTCCACGGCCGGAGCCAGAAGTCGCTCGGCCAGCACCCGGACCTGCTCGGTGTCGAACACTCCACGTTCCACGAACTCCACGAAACCCGGACACGACAACGCAGTCAGTTCCACGTGGTGATCGGCATGGGTTCGCGCGGCAGTGGCCGCGACTGCCCGTTGGTATGCACCGGAGCCGATCGTGCCAACGGTTCCGATCACACCCACATGGCCGGTATTGGTCGCCTTCAACAAGGAGGACACGCCCGGCTCGATCACGCCGAGCACAGGTATGTCGAAGTCCGCACGAAGCGATTCAAGGGCTGCGGCCGCGGCCGTGTTGCAGGCCACCACCAACACCTTCACGCCGCGTCTGGTGATCAGCTCCTCAGCGATCTGATGCGCGAACCCGGCCACTTCAGACAGCTCGCGCGGGCCGTAGGGATAGCGCGCAGTATCGCCGAGGTAGATCAGTTCCTCGTCGGGCATCAGGTCCATTACGGCCCGGGCCACGGTCAAACCGCCGAAGCCCGAATCGAACATGCCGATCGGAGCGTCCCTGGAACTCAGAAGTAGATGACTTTCTCGGCGTTGGCTGCTGCGGAATCCAGATCGAGCGTCCAGGCTCCGGTTGAGAGGTATTTCCAGCCATAATCGGCAATCAGGAACACGATCACTCCTTCGTCGATCCTTGCGGCCGCCTTGGCAGCACCTGCTGCGGCCGCGCCTGCAGAGATGCCGGCGAAGATGCCCAGATCAGCGAGTGCCCGGGTGTATTCCAGGGACTCGCGGGGCCGCACGATCGATTTGCCGTCGAGCAGGTCATATCCACCCCACTTGTCGAACACCGGCGGGATGTATCCGTCGTCGAGAGATCGCAGCCCTTCGACCTTTTCCCCCGAGGGCGGTTCCACTGCCAGGATCTTGATGTCGGGATTCTGTTCCTTGAGGTAGGTACCAACACCGAGCAGTGTTCCCGAAGTGCCAAGACCGGCCACGAAATGGGTGATGTCGGGGACGTCTTTCCAGATCTCGGGCCCTGTCGTGCGGTAGTGGGCCTTCGGATTGGCTTCGTTCCCGTACTGATACAGAAAGACCCACTCGGGATTTTCGTCCGCAAGTGCCTGCGCCCGCCGTACAGCACCGTTGGAACCTTCCTCACCGGGTGAGGGAATCACTTCGGCGCCGTAGACCTCGAGAAGTTGGCGGCGCTCGATGGAAACGTTCTCCGGCAGGACTATCTTGAGGTTGTATCCACGAAGGCGGCAGATCATCGCCATGGCAATCCCCGTGTTGCCGGAGGACGGCTCCAGCAATGTGCAACCGGGCGTGAGGGTTCCGTCCTGCTCCGCCTCCGTGATCATCGACAGTGCGATCCGGTCCTTGACCGATCCAGCCGGATTCTGACCTTCCATCTTGGCGAAGATCTTCACATCAGGATTTGGGCTGAGACCCGACACATCAATTGTCGGAGTGTTTCCGATCATGTCGAGAACGGACTTGTAGACCGTCATTGATTCCACTTTCACTTGCCCGGAGTACCGGCTGGTTTCACTGCCCGGAATACCGGCTGATTCCTGACCATTATGGTAGGGATTGCTCGCCGGCCTTAATCCCGAGGTTGCCGAATCCGGAAGTGGCCGGTCCGAGGCCGGCTCAGACGAGTTCGACAACTTCCTCGGTGATCTCGCCGTCGATGATCCGGAACGAGCGCAGCATCGGCACGTCATCGCGCAGCGACACGATCACGTAGTGCCAACCCGGATCGGGTGCCTGTGCCACATCGGTGGGCGACGGATACGGATCGGTGTGGGTATGCGAATGCATCACACCGACAAGTTCCCAGCCGTTGTCCTGTGCGTCACGGTCGGCTTTGAGCATTTCGCGGGGATCCACTGTGTAGAGCCTGGATGACTCGGCGGTGTTGCGGCTCGGATAGAACTTCCTGACCGGACCAGACGGTTCACCAGCGAACAACCCGCAGGCCTCCAGGGGGAAACCCTTCAGGGCATGGGCGACCATCTGATCGTTGTGAACACGTTCGAGTATCAGGGTGGAAGCAATTTCCATGTCATCTGACATGACCGCCAAAGCTACTCTTCGGAGCGTATGAAGCCCACAGGCACGGAGATCGTGGCCACCAATCGACAGGCACGCCGCAACTACGACCTTGGAGACTCGATCGAATGCGGCATCGTGCTGGTGGGCAGCGAGGTGAAGTCACTGCGCGAGTCGAAGGTCCAGTTGTCCGATGCCTGGGGTTCCGTGGAGGGATCGGAGGTCTGGCTCAACGGCCTCCACATTGCTCCGTATTCCCACGCGCAGGATCACAGCGGCCACGATCCGATGCGTCGACGGAAACTTCTGTTGCACCGTCAACAGATCGAGCGTCTGCGAATGAAGATGCAGCTCGAACGCCTCACATTGGTGCCGCTCAAGCTCTACTTCTCCGACGGCAAACTCAAGGTGGAGATGGCATTGGGGAAAGGTCGCAACGTGGTGGACAAACGCCACGAACTGGCTCGCAAGCAGGCCGACCGCGAAGCGCAGCGCGACATTGCCCGAGCCAACCGCCGCTGAGTTCACAGCAAGGTGTGATGCTCTGTTGTCAGAATCTGAGTATGGGTGGAGTTGGCCGGCATTGGCCTCAGGGGCCTCAGCAGGGCTGGCCGCCATCGCTGGAGCGTAACCTCGCCGCCAGTCACATGCCTACAGCACCTCAACCTGCAAGGATAGAAGAAGAGTTGATATGCTGTACCCCGAGGTGAGTTCAATGCCTTCAGTCGAAGACCGTTACAAACAAGCGTCCGAGGGCACCCGTGCGGTTGTGGACACCATTCTTGCAGCCGACGCTGATGATGAGGCGTGGGTCAGGCAATTGGGCCCAGCGCTGAGAGGTGCCACTGTGGCGAAGATGCTCAGGGTCACTCCTCAGGCAGTTTCCTCCAATAGCAATTTGTTGCGTTTGAAGATGCGGTCCGGTCGTACCGGTTATCCGGTCTTCCAGTTCGACGGCCCGCATCAGATCGCCGGGCTCGGCAACATCGTCGTCGACTTGAGGAAAGCTGTTGCCACAGAGTGGACGGTCGCTTCGTGGCTCACATCACCGAACAAGGACCTCGGTGGGGATACCCCTATCGCAGCTCTCAAGAGCGGCCGCCGTTCGGAACAGGTGAGAGTTGCTGCACAACGGTTCGCTTCTGCGTTGGCTCTTTGATGCTGCTGCCTCCTCCGCCGGAACCGCAAAGCCTCGGAGATCTGGCCTCTCATCAAATCAGTGGAGAAACCCTATTTCGCGTGTGGCGCGCCGGAGTTCCCATCGAACGGCCCGAACCCTGGTGGTTCTCATCTCAGGCTGGTCCCACTGGTGGCCGGTTCGACCTGAGCGCTCCGCTCGGAACGTTCTACACATCTACGAGCCGTGCCGGAGCTCTCCTCGAGGGCCTGCAATCACATCTGGTGAACCTCCCCGTTGAAGAACTTGAGGTGCGCCGAATGGCTGCCATTACGGTCCCCGAGGCCGCTCCTCCAGCTGCAGACCTGTGCGATGCGACGCTGGCCGCCCACGGAGTTACCGCAGCGGTGTGGGCGGGCGCTGACCGAGACCTCACTCAGAGTTGGGCTGCAGCGCTGCGACGCGACGGCTGGTGGTCTATTCACGCCGGGGTACAACATGACCCCTCTGGGAAGTCAAGGATTGTGGCTCTGTTCGGTACTGAAGGCGCTGTGCCGCCGACGCTCGGCGGTAGCTGGGAATTCACAGACGGCTCGATTCATGACAACTCTGGGTTGATCGCAGAACTTGCCAACTATGGCGTTGCTGTTCGTGGCTCAGCCGACCTGCCATTTGACGTGGACCCACCAACCTGAGTCGGCGTCGCTCGCCCCCGCCGCTGATCCCCTGCTCGTTCATCCAGACCTGTTCGTTCATCCAGGCCTGAGCACCAGTTCTTCGGGAATTGAGACCACTCGGGCTCGCAGCCACTCGCCGAGGCTTTTGGCCTGGGCATCACGCCGCGTGGATGCTGCCACTCCCTCTTCCAGCAGTCCGTGGATCACGAAGTTGAGTGACCACAAGTTCCCGAACCGGAAACGGTCGATTTCCAGATCCGCAACCTCGGGCAGCAACTCGCGCAGTCTCTCCGTTTCGAGGAAGTGGTCGAGCCACTGCCAAGCTTCATCACCGGCCACGAAGACTCCGAGGTTGGCATCACCACCCTTGTCTCCGGATCGTGTCCCGATCACCGACCCGAGGGGAACCTCAACCCGCGCCACTGTCGTGTGCAGAGGCGCGGCTGCGGTCGTGATCGGGTCCCGGGGATCGATGTCCACGGGGTGGCTCGCACGCGCCTCTGCCGCCGGGAACATGGACTCAACCTGGCTGGTCTCACCACCCAGCAGGGTTACGTACTGCGGCACCAGATCGGCGGGAACAACACCAGGCTTGTAGACACCGTATGGCCGACCGCTGCCGGGCATTCCCGAGGGACTGAACATTCCGGGGATGCTCGACAAGGCCGTCTGGACCATTGCGTTGGAGAATGCCCGGCCAACTTTGCGTTCGTCGGAATCCTTGACCACGAGCCTCCAGGTCGCAGTGGCCTCGAGATTTGTCCCCGGATCCGCCTTGTCGGTGCGCTCCACCACCGACACCACCGATTCGTAGTCACCGGGACCGTATGGACAGGCGTCCCAGAATGCGGCTTCGGCAACCTTGGCCTTGGCTTCGGCGTCGAGACCCACCAGCGCCACGGAGACTTCGTTGCGGTGGCCACCGATCTCGTTCATGGCAACTTTGAGGGTCTCCGGAGGAGATTCACCCCGCACACCGGACACAAGGACACGATCTTTGCCGATCTGCTCCAACTCGATCGTGTCGAAGCGGGCAGTCACATCGGGACCTAGGTAACGGGGTCCGCCGATCTCGTAGAGAAGCTGCGACGTGACCGTTCCCACCGACACCAGGCCGCCGGTTCCATCGTGTTTTCCGATCACGGATGATCCGTCAGCAGCGACTTCGGCCCAGGGGAATCCCACATGGTCCAGCCCGGGGACTTCGCTGAAGAACGAGTAATTGCCTCCAGTGGCCTGCGCGCTGCACTCGATCACGTGTCCGGCCACCACTGCACCGGCGAGTTGGTCCAGGTCATCCCGGGACCATCCGTGATGCCAGGCCGCCGGCCCGCAAGTCACCGCCGCGTCGGTGACCCGGCCCGTGATCACAATGTCGGCACCCGAGTTGAGCGCCTCCACGATTCCCCAGCAGCCCAGGTAGGCGTTGGCAGAAATCAGTTTGGCCGGATCGATCTCGACGTCGCTCGTGAACGGTCGCAGATCACCCGACTCGTACAAGTCAGCCGCTCGCGGCATCAGGTTGTCGCCGTGCACCCAGGCGATCCTGGGGTTCAGTCCGAGCTTGTCGGCCACCTCGGCCACGGCATCGGCGCACCCGTCGGGATCCAGACCACCTGCGTTGGAAACAACCCTGATTCCCTTGTCCAGGCAGCTGCCCATGACCTGTTCCATCTGGGCCACGAAAGTTGAAGCGAAACCACCACGAGGTTTCTTCAGCCTGATCCGGGTGAGAATCAGCATCGTGAGCTCGGCCAGCCAGTCGCCGGTGAGCACGTCGATCGGACCGTCCTCGACCATCTCGATGGCGCCGGATGGGCGGTCACCGAGGAATCCGGAGCAGTTCGCGATGCGGATCGGTTCGGTTGAGGTCATCGGCTCACTCCCCATCCGACTCGTCGATTCGTGCTTCCAGGGAAATCAGCAGATCTCCGGCATCCACTTTGTCGCCTTCGGAGAAACGCACTTCGGTGACCGTGGCGGCAATGGCCGAGAGGATCTGGTGTTCCATCTTCATGGCTTCAACCACCATCAGGGCTTCACCTTCGATCACCTGATCTCCGGAGGCGACGTGGACTGCGATGACTGTTCCCGGCAGCGGAGAAACAGGTCCGGCGCCCACGGCGGCGGAACCGTGGTCCTCGAATCGAGGCTTCGCCGTCCAGGTTGTCTGACCGAAGGGAGATCCGACCACGATTGACCGGTCGACAACGATCACGGAGTGAACGGTTCGGAGGCCATCAACTTCCAGGGCAATCGTCTCGGGGATTGGGTCCGTGGCCGGGTCGGTGCTGAGCAATCGCAGCCGCAGCCTTCTCCGGTCATCTGCCGACATCGATCCATCGTCGGCGGGAGTCGGCCAGTTCCCGACGAGCAGATCCCGGGTTCCGTCACGTTGTGTGATCAGTTCGGCCTGCCACTCTGTGCCTGACTGATCGACCCAGGAGCTGCGTTGACCCTGTGTACGAAGGTTGCGCCAACCCGCAGCGACGAATCCCCACTGATGGTCGCTCAGGCGATCCCGGATCTGATCCACGATCACGGCCGCCGCAAAGGCACGGAGCCGATCTGGCGCATCCGGGCCGGCCTCGAGCACCTCGGGGTGATCATCGAGGTACGAGATGGAGATGGATCCGCCCGCGAAATCCTGCTCCCGGAGGACCGCGATGGTTGAAGCAACGTTGGTCCGGACACCACCGACAATGGATGACTTGAGACCCTTTGCGAGCGAAGCGACTGCTTGTTCGCGGTCCTGACCGTATGCAATCACCTTGGCCAGCAGGGAGTCGTAGTCGGCCGAAATCACACTTCCCGCGCGCACGCCGCTGTCCACACGAAGCCCTGTCGGGAAATCGAACGCGGTCACCTCTGCAGTGGACGGAAGCCAGCCGCGGGCCGGGTCCTCCGCCACGACCCGCACTTCGATGGCATGACCGATGAGGCGAACGTCTGTTTGTTCGAGCGGCAACACCTCGCCGCCGGCGACGCGTAGCTGAAGTTCCACCAGGTCCAGACCTGTGACCAGTTCGGTGACCGGGTGTTCCACCTGAAGACGGGTGTTGACCTCCAGGAAGTTCACGATGCCATCCGCTCCCAGAAGGAACTCAACCGTGCCCGCGTTCTGGTATCCGACGTGATTGGCGAGGGCGGTGGCCCCATCGAGCAACGTCTGGCGGAGGTCGGGATTCAGGTTCGGTGCCGGTGATTCTTCGATCACCTTCTGATTCCGCCTTTGGACCGAGCAGTCACGCTCTCCGAGCTGGATCACGTTGCCATGGGAATCACCCATGATCTGCACTTCGATGTGGCGGCCCCCTGTGATGTACGGCTCCACGAAAACCGTTCCATCACCAAAGGCTGACTCGGCCTCCCTGGATGCGGAATCAATCGCATCGGACAACCCGGCGGCTGATTCCACGGCCCGCATCCCTCTGCCCCCACCGCCCGCGGCCGCCTTCACGAGGGCCGGGAAAGTGATGTCTGCGGGGATCGACCCTGGTGCGACGGGCCACACGGGTGCCGTTGGTACACCCGCGGCAACGGCCGCCTCCTTGGCTGCGACCTTGTCACCGAGCAATGAGATCTGCTCGGGAGTGGGGCCCACCCAGGTGATACCCGCGGCAATCACGGCTGCTGCAAAGTCGGCGTTCTCCGCGAGGAATCCGTATCCCGGATGGATCGCGTCAGCACCGGTCAGTCTGGCTGCATCCACGATTAGGTCGCCCCGCAGGTACGACTCGGCCGGGGTGGAACCACCCAGTGCCACCGCTTCGTCCACGGAATCCACATGCAACGCGTTGGAATCGGGTTCGGCGAACACTCCGACCGTGTCGATTCCCATTCGCCGGGCCGTGTGCGCGATCCGGACAACGATCTCGCCCCGGTTTGCGATCAGAAGTTTCCTCATCAGTGCCTCCACGTGCCGAATTCGGTGGCACCCTTCACCTCGGCGCCATGGGCCACCGAGATCGCCATTCCAAGAACTGCCCGGGTGTCGGCCGGATGAATGATGCCGTCATCCCATACCCGACCCGTGGCGAACAACGCCGTGGACTGATCCTCCACTGCCGCCTCGAGGAAGGCGGTCTGACCCGCCAACTCCTCTTCGTCGATTTCGCGACCCTTGGCGGCGGCAGACGACCGGGCGACGATCTCCATGACTCCAGCCAGCTGCTTCGGCCCCATCACCGCTATCCGGTGGTTCGGCCAGGAGAAGATGAACCTGGGATCGTACGCGCGGCCGGACATGCCGTAGTTGCCTGCTCCGTAACTGGCTCCCACCATCATCACGAAATGGGGAACCTCGGAGTTCGACACGGCGTTGATCAGCTTGGCGCCGTTCTTGATGATCCCGCCCTGTTCAGCGGCCGTCCCGACCATGAACCCGGTGATGTTCTGGAAGAACACGAGCGGTGTGTTGGTGCGATTGCACAACTGGATGAACTGTGCACCCTTGTTGGACTCTTCCGAGAAGAGGATCCCGTTGTTCCCGAGGATCCCAACCGGGAACCCGCAGATGGATCCCCAACCGCAGACGAGCTTGTCGCCGTACAGCGGCTTGAACTCCTCGAACCGGCTGCCGTCGAGCGTGCGGGCCAGGATCTCGCGCACATCGAAGGGAACCTTCACATCGGCAGATGCACTTCCCATCAGTTCCGCAGGGTCATACAACGGATCATCGGGCGGTTCGCTCGGGCCGGGACCACGTTTGTTCCAGTTCAGATGGCCCACGATGTCACGCACGATGCGAAGGGCGTCCATCTCGTCGGTGGCCAGGTAATCGGACAAACCGCTGATGCGCGAATGCATCTCGGCACCGCCGAGGGTTTCCTCATCGACATCCTCGTCGATCGCCATCTTCACCAGGGGCGGGCCACCCAGATAGGCCCGCGCCCGGCCCTCCACGAACACGGTGTACTCACTCATTCCGGGGTTGTAGGCGCCCCCGGCGGTCGAAGGGCCGAACACCGCACTGATCGTGGGGATTCCCTCTTTGGACAGTTGCGTGAGGCGCTTGAACCCGCCACCACCGCGCACGAATATGTCGGCCTGTCGGGTGAGGTCGGCTCCAGCCGATTCGGTGAGTCCGATCAGGGGCAGTCGGTTGCGGGTGACTATCTCGTTGAACCGGCCTCCCTTGTCGAGAGTCGCCGGATTGGCCGAACCGCCCTTGTAGGTCATGTCGCTGCCAGTGATGGCAACTTCGGTGCCGTTGACGATTCCAATGCCGTTGGCCACCCCTGCTCCGACCGGATCGTCGGTTCCCCATGCCGCCAGCGGACTCAGTTCCAGGAATGGAGTGTTCGGATCGATCAGGGCTTCGATGCGTTCCCGCACCAGCATTTTGCCCCGTTTGTGATGGCGGTCGACGTAACGCTGACCGCCAATCGCGGGTACCGATTCCATCGCAGCGGCCACCTCATCCCACATCACCTGCATGGCCGAGAGATTCTCCGCATAGGCCTCGGAGCTGGTGTCGAGTTTTGATCGCAGAACCGTCATGTCATGGCCCTCCTTGCGGAGTCACCCTAGTGTTCAGCCATGGTTCTGAATGTTGAAACTGTTGCCGCAGATCTGGCCGCCGAGCACGCCGCCCTGGATGCGGTGCTGACACCCTTGAGCGACGAACAATGGTCCAGTGCGACTCCTGCCGAAGGTTGGAGTGTGGCCGACACGGTGGCGCACCTCACCTACTTCGACCGGACCGCGGCAACCGCCGTCACGGACCCCGACGAGTTCCAGCGCAGCTTCGAGGAACTGCTGGCTTGCGCCGAAAGGGGCGAGGACGAACTGGATGACCTCACGGTTGGCTGGTCACGCGAAATGAGTTCAGCCGAACTGCTCGCGGAGTGGAGGAAGTGGAGGGCGAATCTACTGTCCGCAGCCGCCACCCTCGCCCCCGACGGCAGGGTGCCCTGGTACGGACCTTCCATGGGTGCCAAATCGTTTCTCACCGCAAGGTTGATGGAAACGTGGGCACACGGCCAGGACGTGGTGGACGCTGTCGGGGGAACCAGAGTCGCCACCGACCGGCTCAAACACGTTGCTCAGCTCGGTTACATCACCCGGAAATGGGCGTACGTCAACCGGGGAGAGCAAGCGCCGGAAGGTGAGATCCGCCTGGAACTCACTGCCCCGAACGGAGAAATCTGGTCGTGGGGCGATGACTCTGCCGAGAATCGGATCAGCGGGCCCGCCGAGGATTTCTGCCTGGTGGGGTGTCAGCGGCGGAACGTCGCCGATACCGAACTGGGGGTGATCGGCGACGTTGCCGACAACTGGATGACCAAGGCCCAGGCGTTCGCCGGCCCGGCAACCGAGGGTCCTGCTCCCGCCGGGGGTTTGCGATGAGTGATCTTGTGATCCGGAACGGCTTTGTGGTGGACGGAAGCGGAGCCGACGGTCGCCACGCCGACGTGATCGTCAGCGATGACCGCATCACGGACGTTGTGGACGCCGGTACGGCTGGTGTGGCCGACCGCGACATCGATGCCGACGGCCGTCTGGTGACACCGGGTTTTGTTGACATTCACACCCACTACGACGGACAGGTCACCTGGGATCCGGAAGTGACCCCTTCGGGCTGGCACGGGGTCACCAGCATCGTGATGGGCAACTGCGGTGTTGGATTCGCTCCCGCCAAACCGGAGAAACGCGACTGGCTGATCCAGCTCATGGAAGGTGTTGAGGACATTCCCGGCACCGCCCTGGTGGAAGGCATG
>JAUXGW010000084.1 GCA_030621865.1 Actinomycetes bacterium | reverse complement strand
GGGCGATCTCGTGGGGAGCCCTGCCCGTGAAGTCGGTTCCCGAAATCAGGAGCCGTGCCGATGACGGTCGAATGAGACCACTGGCAACTCGGGCAACGGTGGACTTGCCGGCTCCGTTGGCTCCGACCAAAGCGACTGCCGAACCTTCCTCAACGGTCAGGTTCACATGGAACAGGGCGCGAAACGAGCCGTAGGAGGCGCTCACGTCGTCGAGTTGCAGGGCGGGTGGTGGTGGCGTCATCGGAGCTGTATCCCCAGGTAGGCGGAGCGCACCTTCTCATCCTCGAACACTTCCCGGGTGGGACCGTGGGCGATCAACTGTCCATAATCGAGTACCCAGACTGTTTCGGCAAGGTCACCGACCATCTGTACATCGTGTTCGATCAGGGCCACGGCCACGGACTCCTCGCTGCAGACGAGTCGCAGGATTCCTGCCATGTGTTCGGTCTCGCGGCGGTCGAGGCCCGATGACGGTTCGTCCAGCAACAGGAGGTCAGGCTGAGTGACCAGGGCCCGGCCCAGTTCCACGAGACGGGCCATTCCCAGCGTGAGGGATTCCACCGGGCTGTCGGCAATCGAACTGATTCCCAGCATGTCCAGCGTGGAGTCGGTTTGTTCTTTCTCTGCGCGGGTGACCCGACCTCCCCGCAGCAGGTCATTCCAGAGAGCCCCGTGCTGCTTGTGGGCTCTGGTGGCCACCACCAACTGATCTCTCACCGTCATTCCGCCGAACAACTGGATCCGCTGAAAGGTGCGGCTGATTCCGAGAAGTGAACGTTGTGCAGAAGAAACTCCCCGCAGGTCTTCGTCCTGATATCGAATTGATCCTTCGTCGGGAGTGATCTGGCCGGTCAGGCAGTTGAACAGCGTGGACTTGCCGGCACCGTTGGGGCCGATCACGGCTGCGAACTCACCGGCGTTCACTTGCAGGTCCACGGCCTTGAGAGCGGTCAAACCATCGAACCGTTTCGTGATGTGAACGGCGTTGAGCAGCGTCATGACGGTCCCACGAGGTCCGCCGATGGGTTGCGATCAGGTTCATCCCCGGAATCCGGGGCCTGTCCACCGGGATCAATCCGGCGGTTGACGAAGCGACCCAAGGCCGTCATCTGTGCCTGGAGGCTTCCCTCCGGGTTCCGGGCGTACAGGATGGCTCCTGCACCGAACAGGATGAACGCAACGGGCAGGGCCCAGCTGGGCGTCACGACCTCCAGCAAGGACGCCACCGGTCCACTGGCGTCCGGATGAGCTTCCAGCCAGTTTTCTGGCCAGGAGAACAATCGGTTCAGGCCGGCAGGTAGAAGGAAAAACACCATGCCTGAGATGATTGCGGCCAGAACGCTGCGTGATCCGGTGGACACCACCAGAGCCACCCAGACGAGACCAACCAGATAAGCGAAGCTGGCCTGATAGTTGGCCTGGCCGGCATAGGACGCCAGCAACCCTCCGCCGAAACCGGCGATTCCAGCGCTGATGGCGAACGCCACCACCCGCGGCCCGGTGGCGGAGATTCCGATCGATTCCGCGGCGTCGCGACTCATGTACAGAGCCTGCAGGAACCTGCCTGTGGTGCCTTCTCGAAGTCGAACCACAACCCAGGCAACCAATCCGAGACACGTCGCGGCAAAGAGCAGGAACCAGCGGTCGTCGGCCATGTCCACGTTGCCTATCAGTGGTCTGGGTACTGTCAGCGGCACAGATCCACCGCTGACCCAACTCAGTGGGACAAGAATCGACTCGAACATGAGGGCGAAGGCCAAGGTCGCCAGGGCCAGGTAGACCGCACCCAGGCGCACCACGGGCAGCGCGAGCGCAGCGCCGACGGCGGCGCTCACCAGACCGGCGATCATCATCGCCACCATCACCGTCATCCCCGTTGCTTCGACAAGTTGCGCAGTTGCGAATGCCCCAATCGCCGCGAACGCGGCCGGACACAACGAGAGCATCCCGCCCAGCCCGGTGGTCACGGTTATGGACAGCAGGATCACCGACAGGCAGACACCGCTCACCACGAGTCCCAGCCAGAAACCGTCGAGAACCGATATTGAGATCCAGCCTGCAACGACGAGCAACAGGATCATCACCGCGCGGGATCCCCTGGTCAGCCACTTCGGTTGATCCTGTGACACGGGGGATGGGGGTGGCGGATCCACGCCGGCAAGAGGATCCTGGAGTTCACCGGATGAGCGAAGGCCCGGCCTGAACATGAGCAGCGCGAACAGAACGATGAATGGAAGTCCCGGACGCAGCCCGGTGGCAAACACGCTGTCAGTGGGCAGTGAGCCGGCCATCACCGCCTGAAGGACTCCCAGCGCTATGCCGCCCGCGAATGTGAGTGGAATGCTGGTCAGGCCGCCGAACACCGTGGCCGCCAGCGCAGCCACCAGCAGCGTGAAGAGGTCAAGCGGGTTGAGGCTGGCAAAGAGCGGTGCCACGAGCACGCCGGCCAGACCGGCCAGGAGGGATGACAGCGCCCAAGCCGTCATGGATGTGCGCTCGCTGTTCACACCGTACAGTTCTGCCATCCGGGCGCTTTCCACCACCGCCCGCATCTTCAGGCCGATCTGGGTTCGCGCGAAGAGGAAGACGAGTCCGATCACCACCAAGATCGTGGACACGATCGTGGCGATCTGGCCTGCATCGAGTACGAACGCCGAACCTTGTGGCCAGAGCCACTCGTCGGTGCGCCCGACCCACCACAGAGGCGGCGGGTTCTTGCGCGAGTCGGAACCAAGAAGGAGTCGAACCACTTCGGGTATGGCAATCAGAAGTCCGAGCGAAGTGACAAGCTTCGCCATCGGTGGGGAACCGCGCAGATAGCGGAACAGGAAGCGCTCGAGTAGGAGTCCGATGGCGGGGCCGACAATGACAATGGCGAGAATGGCGGCAGCCCAGAGCGGCCATTCATGGTCTTTCCTGACCACGTAGAACACCGATGCACTGGCAAACGCCTGCGCTCCATAGGCGAGGTTGAACACGCCGGACGTCTTGTAGGTGAGAACCAGGCCCACCGCCAGGAGGGCGTACACGCAGCCGGTGGGGATACCCCGGATGGCGTATTCGACGAGTTCGACCACCGAAATGCCTCAGCGGAGCTTCTGGAGGAGTTTCACTGGTAGCTCGGTTCCAGGGTGTCCGCCTCCACGTCGAAGCAGGTGAACGTGCCCTCGGATGAAACCAGCTCGAACTCGCCGTCCTTGATGATCATGTACGAGTTGCAGTCTGGCTGCGACCGTTCCGTGTGGGCCCTCTCTTTCCAGTTGACGCCAGGCAACATGCCCTCGGCGTTGTAGTCCTCGTAAGAGTTGATGGCGTCGATCACGCTCTGGCGGCTGAAGTCCGGTCCGGCGTCCCGCAGGCCCGTGACGAACAGGTCGGCGTTGAGCCAGCCAACCATGCTGTTCTCCGTGATTTCACCACCGGTCTTGTCCATCCATTCCTCGAAGTTCTCGAGTCCCTTCGGTTTCGAATCTTCGGGAGTCTCCAGCGGGGCGAAGGAGATCATCACGTATGAATCCTCGAACAGGTCGCCGAATTCGTCCATGAGCTCGTGGTCGTAGGCATTGGGAAGGAACTGGATCGCATCCAGATCCTGTTTCTTCATTTCCTTTGCCAAGGTGACGGATGCGTTGTTGTCCATGCATGTCATCGCCATGTCCACGCCGGCATCTGCCATCTTCTTCACTTGCACCGAGAGATCAGTGGTTCCGTAGGTGAGAGAGGCGTCTTCGAAGACAACTTCGATTCCGGAGTCCTCACCCCAGCGGTCAATGGATTTCTGCCAGCTCTCGAGGCATTGGGTCGACTGCGGCACGCTGTAGGAGAGGAGGCCGATCTTTGATCGGGAACCGAGATCTGCGGTGAAGGCCGGTGCGGGTACAGCACACCCCAGACACAGGAAGGAGCCGGCTTGTCCGAACAGATTCAGTTTCGGATTCTCCTCCGTGCCTTCCCATTCAGGATTGATGGTCCAGCCAAACGAGGGAACGTTGGCGTCCACCAGTTGATCGGCCCCGGTGAACAACATGGTGGCGATCGGGAGGACGGCAAATGCGGAATCGGCGTCGACGATCCCCTTGATCACAGCCGAGTTGTTGGCCAACTGGTCATCGTGGACTTCGCTCAGAACGAGGTCCCGCCCGTGGACGCCGCCCTCGCTGTTCACCATCTCGAAATAGGCGTTCACTCCATCACCTGCAGTGTCGGCCGGAATCCCCAATGGATTCGTACTCGCAGTGACGCCTTCGACCCTGATTTCCGTGTCGGTGACGCCGGGAGCGTCGACTGCCACGAACTCCCCTGATTCGGTTGACGTGTCGCCCCCGTCCGCTTCGGTGGTGGCGGTGGTGTCGCCAGTCGAGTTGCCGCAGCCGACCAGAGCCAGCAAGGCCGTGGTACCCAAAACGATTCCGACTTTCAGCATGTGAACTTCCCCCATTTCCCCGCTCGTGGCGGGTTAGAACCAGAAACTATTCATCCCCGTTGGTCGAGACCATAACTTGCCGGCAGACATCGTGTGGCGCGTTCCCGGGAGTGATTGTGTTCCTTGTTCCGGGTCCGCCTTCCGTGTGTCGAGCAACTCTTGGCTGTGCTGAGCAACTCTTGGCTGTGCTGAGCGGCAGTTGGCTGTGCTGAGCAGCATTTGGCGAGATCATCGGTGCCCGGGACCCCACAGAGCATCCATGGTGGTGGCAACGAGAACATCGATCACCCGGTCCGTCGGTTCCGTCAGCTGGCCGTTCTCGAGCAGGTAGTTCATGCGCTCGACCATCGCGGTGATGACCAGGGACGCGATGGCGGGATCGAAGGATTTCGTGCGTCTCGCCCGGACAAGGGCGGCGAGATCTTCGGCCACGGTATCCAGAAGACTGGGTATTCCCGTCCCATTCCCGGGCTCCTCAGCGTCGGTCCAGCACCGGATCAGCGGTCCATAGGACTTGTACTTGTCCACGAAGGCGATCATCCATGACCTCAGGGAATCTCTTCCGTCGGCATTGTTGCGGATCGGCGGAAGCGATTCGGTGAGGGTGGCGAACGCGGCGCTGACCTCACCGACCAGCTGCTTGAACAGATCATCCTTGGAATCGAAATACAGATAGAAGGTTCCGTGGGATGTCCTGGCGTGTTTCACGATGTCGTCCACGCGCGTGGAATGGAATCCGTTTCGGGAGAACACCTCCATTCCGGAATCGATGATTCTCTGGCGCGTCGCCTTTCCCCGCTCGCCGATTTCCTGAACTGAGGACGCTTGTGCGGCGACATCGTGAGTAGCGACATTCTGTGTCATTACTTTGCGAGGCTAGTTGACACGCGTGTCAGTTAGGTTGTTGGAATGTGTTCGGCGTCAGCGAATCAGAGATCGACGCAAGCTCCCGTGCCCGGTCCCGGGGGAGCGGCCATGCCGGCAGCGGATGCCGCCACCTTGTTGGAGCGCAACGCCACCGCAGAGCAGGGTTCGCGGATGGCGATCCACTTCGGCGATCGGCAGTGGACTCACGCCGAGTACCTGATTGAGTGCCGGCGGTGGCAATCGCTCTTTGCGTCGGTGCTGCAATCGCGGCCCCAGGCCGCACAGGGCGCTTCGGCCGGTCGGCCGCTCCATGTAGGAGTCTTTCTCGACAACACGCCCGACTACCTGTTCGCCCTCGGCGGAGCCGCCCTGGGGGGCTCGACCATTGTGGGCCTGAATCACACCCGTAGCCAGGAGGCGCTCCTGCGCGACATCACCCACACACATGTCGATCTACTCATCACCGAGCCCCGGCACTCGGCCCAACTGGCCGAAGCCCTGGAGGTCGGTCACCCGGATGACCAGCCTCCGGTGATCCTGTCGGGCCGGTACGGCGAACCTCGCGGAGGTGATGCGTCCGGAGATTCTCCGCAGCCGCCCGGTTCCGGATGGCTCGACCTCGACGAAGTACTGGACAGTCCGACGGAGGTGTTCGGGGCATCCGGCCCTCGTGTCGGTCAGGCGGCGGTCAGCGACGATGTCCCTGCTTCGCCAGTGAACGCGGATACCCGTTGGGCCCTCATATTCACCTCCGGAACGTCCAGTGACCCCAAGGCGGTCATCTGTAGCCAGCGCCGCCTGCTGGTCACGGGAAACCGGATGAAGTCGATCATGGACATTCACCATTCGGACGTCGGATATGTCTGCATGCCGTTGTTCCATTCGAACGCACTCATGGTCGGCTGGGCCCCGTCGCTGGTGGCCGGCGCAAGTGTGGCCTTGGCGCGCCGATTTTCCGTGTCGAAGTGGTTGCCGGACATTCGCCGACACAATGCGACGTACTTCAACTACACGGGCAAGCCGCTGTCATATCTGCTGTCGAGCACCGAGCAGCCCGACGACGCGAGCAACCCACTTCGCGTCGCGTTCGGCAACGAGGGTTCGCCCGAGGTACTGGATCGGTTCGGCGAGAGATTTGGCTTGAAGGTGATCGATGCCTTCGGTTCCACCGAGGGAGCCATTGCGGTCAACCGGGATGTGCCGACCCGGCGGGGGGCGATGGGTGTGGCGGGGGAGACCATCCTCGTGGTGGATTCCGAAGGCGGACCCTGCCCACCGGCCGAATTCGACCCGAACGGTGTGTTGGTCAACCCTGCCGAGGCAGTTGGGCAGATCGTGAACACTGCTGGTGGTGGACCGTTCGAGGGGTACTACAACAACCCTGAGGCCACTGATGCCGCGTTGCGCGACGGTTGGTACTGGTCCGGTGACCTGGGGTACTTCGATTCGGACCGCTATCTGTATTTTGCGGGCAGGACGAGCGACTGGATCCGCGTGGGTGGAGAGAACTTCCCCGCCGGCCCGATCGAGGAAACGCTCATCCAACACCCGGACTTGATCGCCGCGGCCGTCTACGGCGTTCCTGATCACCACTCCGGGGATCAGGTGATGGCGGCGTTGGTGCTTACCCCGGAAGCACAATTCAGTCCCGTTGAGTTCGCGCAATGGCTGGACTCGACCTCGGGTCTGCCGAGGGCGTGGCGACCGAAGTATCTGCGGATCTCCACTGAATTGCCGGGTACTGGCACGAACAAGATCATGAAACGCCAGTTGGCACTCGAGAAATACCGGCCGGATCGTTGTGGAGGTGACCCGATGTGGCACCGGTCATCATCGAATGAGTCGTTCGAGGAGTTTGGTGATGTCGAGGCCGAAAGTCTCAGAGCGGATCTGACAAAGGCCGGACGTGCACGGTTCTGGGAGATCTGAAATGAACCTGCGGGCGGCTGAGGGAACTGGAAGGGACATGCGATGGATCTGACCTTTTCGGACCGGGAACACGCTTTCGCCACCGAGGCCCGGGACTGGCTGGGAAGCCACCTGCCAGCGGTGCCGGATTTCGCCACCCTGGACGACGAGGTCGATTGGGGTCGGAACTGGCAGGCAGCGATGGCAGCAAACCGCTGGATCGGAATTCACTGGCCCGAGGAGTACGGCGGTCGCGGTGCCTCTCCGATCGAAGTTGCCCTGTTCAACATGGAATATGCGCGGGCGGGAGCTCCCCAGCCGGTGAACCGGGTTGGCATCAACCTCGTCGGCCCCACCCTCCTTGCACACGGGTCCCCGGAGCAGAAGCAGCAGTGGCTTTCCAGCATTCTCGATGCCTCCGAGATCTGGTGTCAGTTGTTCTCCGAACCCGATGCCGGATCCGATCTGGCGTCATTGAGCACCAGGGCGGTGCCAACCACACGTGCGGACGGAAGCGCCGGCTGGTTGTTGAGTGGACAGAAGGTGTGGACCAGTTATGCCACCTACGCCCGATGGGGAATCTGTCTGGCACGAACGGACGCGGAAGCTCCCAAGCACAGGGGAATCTCGTATCTCGTGGTTGACATGCAGGATCCGTCGGTGGAGATCCGGCCGTTGCGTCAGATCACCGGGGAGTTCGAGTTCAATGAGGTGTTCCTCGACGAGGTCTGGGTGCCGGAAACAAATCTGGTGGGGGAGCTGAACAACGGCTGGGCCGTGGCGAATACGACACTGGCACATGAGCGAGGGACGAACTTCCCCTTCAAGGAGCAGGTTGTGCATGAGGTGTTCCTCGGCCGCCTCCTGTCAGAGGCGCGGAGTCGGGGAATGCTGGATGACCCCGAGGTCATGGATCATCTCGTCGAGGCGGGTATCGAGCTGAAGCTGCTGAAACTGCACAACTGGAGAACGCTCACGAAGCTGACCAGAGGCGAGGAGCCGGGCGCGGAGTCGAGCTGGGTGAAACTCACCTGGACCTCGCTCACCGAACATCTTTCGGCAGCGGCCCTCGAAGTGCTGGGTGCGGACTCACCGCTGTGGGGTGAGTGGCAACGCCAGTATCTGTGGTCGATGGCCGCCTCGATCGCCGGGGGCACATCGGAGATCCAGCGTTCAATAATCGGCGAACGGATCCTCAGGCTGCCGAAGGGCTGAACTCGGCAGGCCCGGCGCGCTTGGCTTGGGACGCTGGATTGGAACCCGCTCAATCGGGCCTCGTCAATCGGGGCCTGCTCCAACAGAATGTGCCCATCCGAGTTCGTGACTGTTCCAGTGCATACCTATTCCAGTGCATACCTATTCCATTGTGTGCCCGGTCCATTGGGTGCTCCGTCAATCGCCAGTGCGCTGTAACTTTTGATCGTGGACAATCAGCTGGCAGCCGAACTTGCCGTTCCTCCGGCGGTGGCTCTGATCGCCGCCCTGCTCACGGGGTTCGTCATCGCCGGAATCCTCCGGTTGCTCTTTCCGCAGGTGAGGACACTCGGCTGGTCAACTTCGACGCTCCTCGCGCTTGTGGGTGGCGCCGTCGGAGCGACGGTCGCTCACGCCATCTGGCCCGAGCGGGTTGTGTTCGCAATTCTGCTGGCGTTCGGCGCAACCCTCTTGCTGCTGTTGGTCGGCACAGCAATCAGTCGGCGGATTCAGCCCACTGTGCCGGTGCACGGCATCGCGGCGCAGGAACTGCTGCGCCTCGGCGAGTCGGAGTGGGTGGAGTTCAAGTCCAGTGCCCGTCTCAACCTGCACACCGGTGAACGGGATCCGGCCATCGAACACGTGATTGCCAAGACTGTCTGTGGATTTCTCAATGGTCGGGGAGGAACGTTGCTGATCGGGGCCAACGATGATGCTGAGGTCCTGGGTCTTGAAGGCGACCTCGTGTTCATGCATCGCGACGATCTCGACTCCTTCGAGTTGTTCCTCACAACCCTGTTTTCCACGATGTTGGGTCTTCCTGCCACATCGGACATCGAGGTCCGGTTTGTCCGGCCCGGCGCGGCGGCGACGGAATTGCCGGAACCGTCCGACGCAGTGTGTCGCGTTGATGTCTTCCCGTCACCGGTGCCGGTGTATCTGACTCCCACCAAAGGACCGAGGGAACCGGAGTTCTGGGTGCGTTCGGGCAATGCCACCAGGAGGCTGCGCATTGACGAGTTGCTCGACTACCACTCCCGTCGGTGGCGTGGGGCGCTGTCGCAGTTCACTTCTCCGAGTACCTGAGGCACTGCCGTCCAGGTTCCCGGGATGTCCGGCGGCGGCCGAATCCGGTACCAGCTGTCAC
>JAUXGW010000405.1 GCA_030621865.1 Actinomycetes bacterium | reverse complement strand
ATCCAGCGGTGGCTGGAAATGTGTCCTCAGGGTTATCTGGAGGACACCGTCTATGGCCGGGGAGAAGGTGAATCCGAACCGGAGGAGCTTCTGGCCGATGAAGTCCTCGTGGAGAATTCCATCGCCACCACTGTGCAACTCGTGGTGGGCGAACGCTGTGCCCTGGCCGCTTCATCGGGATTGGTCAACTGTGCTCCTGACTTCCCGAGCAAACGCTTCCTCGCAACACAGACACTCGATGAGGCCCGCCATGTCGAGATATTCACTCAGCGACTGTTCGATCTGGGAGTCAAGAAAGAGGATCTTGAATCCACGATCGACAGGCACGCGAATCCGAATCTGGTGAAGTTTGCGGAAGTACTTCTCGAAAAGGTCCAGTCCGGGGATTTCATCTCTGGTGTTGTCGGCCAGAACATCGTGCTGGAAGGTATGGCGTTCTCGGTATTCGAGCTTCTGGAAGCCGCGTCGCGGGACATGAATCCCAAGTTCGCCCACACCCTCACGGGCACCATCGCCGATGAACGTCGCCACGTCGGGTTCGGCGAGAACCGCATTGGCTCACTCATTTCGGAACATCCCGAGAAGAAGTCGGAGATTGAGCGCATGCAGAAGGAGATGACGTACTACATGCTCGCCACATTCTCCGACACTTTCGCTGATGCGGGAGAGTCGATGGAACACAGTCGCGAGGTTGCTGCGGAGATTCAGGGTCCCGATGCTGAGCAGGAGGAATCCGATTGGCACGGAACTGATCTGGCAACGGCCACTCCGGAAGAAATGGAAAACGTTCTCGCCGACACAGTGCTCGGCGAGTTCAAGACCCGCCTGGGTCGGATCGGACTCGAGTATCAGTCGCCGACAGTGCCGTCATGACCTCGGCGGCTGATCCCGCGGCAATGGAGCCCCACGAATTGGACGAGGGTGACTTCTACGGTCATGTCCAGACGTTCTCATACTGGTTCGAGACCGTTGAGGGCTATCTGCACGATCGACCGGATGGTTACGATCCTGACCTGACCGACGAGGAACTGCTCGAAGACGATCACGAAGGTCTCATCACGACGCTGTGCAACTACTGCGTGGGCGAGAGTGCTGCGCTGGAGGCATCGAGTGGGATGGTGGCAATTGCCCCCAATCACAACTCGCAGATATTCATGGCGACCCAGGTGGCGGACGAGGCCCGCCATCTGGAGGTCTTCCTTCGCCGGCTGGCAGAGTTGGGCGTCGACGATCCGCAGGCCACCGTTGAACGACGCGCCAACAAGAACCTGGTGGCCTTCAAGGCTCGACTTCTCGAGCTCGTGGCCGCCGGAGATTGGGACGCAGCGGTATTTGCACAGAACGTGGTTCTGGAGACGATGGAGTTCACTGTCTTTCGATTCCACAAGCAGCTCGCTGATCCCGTAACCCGCCAGATTCTCGAAGGTGTGATCTATGACGAACGCCGTCATCTCGGATTTGGCGAAAATGATCTCGGCCGTTCCCTGTCCCGCGATCCCGACCTACGTCAGCGTCTTCAGGGTTTCAAGCGCGAATTCGATTATTTGGTGCTCGGCGCGTTTGACGGCGTCTATGAGGACCTCGGCCTTGACCGTGAC
>JAUXGW010000299.1 GCA_030621865.1 Actinomycetes bacterium | reverse complement strand
CCCAAGCCGGTTTCGACTGCGCCTGATGCAACTGCGCCGGATTGGGTCGATGGCGCGGGCACCGGAGCAGGGAACAGTGCATTCACATCCATTTCGGACAGGGCCCTCGCTAAGGGATGTTCCGTGCGGCTTTCGAGCACGGTTGCGGCCTGCAGGCGCTCTGACTGATCACCGTCGACGATCACATTACGAACGCTCATACGCCCTTCGGTGACGGTTCCTGTCTTGTCGAGAACCACGGTGTTGACCTTCCGGGTGTCCTCGAGCACCTCTCCCCCACGGATGATCACCCCGAGCTGTGCTCCCCGGCCCGTTCCAACCATGATTCCCATTGGGGTGGCGAGGCCGAGTGCACACGGGCAGGCGATGATCTGCACGGCAACCGCGGCAGTGAACCCGTCAGAGACGGGATATCCGAGCAGAATCCAGGTGGCGAGCGTCACCAGTGACAAGAGCAGCACTGCGGGCACGAAGACTGACGCAACCCGGTCCGCCAGGCGCTGCACATCGGCCTTGGATCCCTGAGCTTCCTCGACGAGACGTGTCACCTGCGCCAGCGTCGTGTCGGCACCAACCCGGGAGGCCTCGACAACCACTGATCCGTCCACGTTGAGGGTGGACCCGATCACCTCATCTCCAACGGTTACTTCCACCGGGAGTGGTTCACCTGTCACCAGGGAGGCATCGATCGAACTCGCTCCACTTACCACCACACCATCGGTGGCAACTTTCTCACCCGGGCGGACCAGGAATCGGTCGCCAACGGCCAGATCCTCCGCCGGTATCTCTGTGCCGTCTTCCAGGGTTGCCGACGGCGCACCGAGCTCGGCCATGGCACGCAACGCATCCCCGGCTTTGCGGGAAGCCCGGGCTTCAAGCCATTTGCCGAGGAGGATCAGGGCGACGATGACTGCTGCACTCTCGAAGTAGACGTGTGCGTCGATTCCGGAGAACAACACCACGGTTGACCAGGTCCACGCGGAGATGGTGCCGAGCGACACGAGTGTGTCCATGGTGACCGCACCGTGACGGAGGTTCTTGATCGTGGCTGCGTGGAAGTCCCATCCCGACCAGAAGACAACCGGTGTCGACAGAAGGAACGCGAACCACTCCCAGCCCGCGAACTGCAGGGACGGAACCATCGAAACCAGCAGCACCGGCGTGCCGAGAACGACCGCCACCAACAGCCGTTGCCAGACGTGGTGTTCCCACTCGTCGGCTTCCACATCCAAATCGGAGTCGCCCTCGCCATCGAATCCCGTGACGTCGTATCCGAGGTCCTGGATCCGGGTAGTGAACTCTTCTGCGGAAATGCCCTCGTGGTTGACCGTGGCCGTCTTGGTCGCAAAATTCACGTTGGCTTCTTCAACGCCCGAAAGCTCGGACAGGGTCCCCTGGATTCGCGCTGCACAGGACGCGCAGGTCATGCCTGAGATCTGAATGTCCGTCCGTTCTGTCGGTTCGACCTGGGTACTCAACTCAACTCCTTCGAATTCCGGTCATCCGGCCGGCATGCCTTGATTCGCGTGTCACTGTCGATGACTATCCCCACAAACTGGTGCAACACCGACATCAGCACAATTATTCAGCACAATCCCGGCGCTGAACGGCCGTCGGGCGATTTCGGCAGCGCCCACCGATTTCAGCAACGTCGGCCGATTTCAGCAACGTCGGCGTTGTGCCTCGTGAGTTTGCCTCTCCGGCGGTGTCGGCGACGGGCCCACCTCATCAAGGTGCTGCATGGCCGCAGTGATGCTCCAGACAAGCATCTCCAGTTTGTCGCGGCTCATGTCGTTGCGAATCACCACTCGCATCACCGAGATGTGCTCCGCGTTGGGGGGAAGCGTGTATGCAGGCACGATCCAGCCGTGATAGCGGAGCCGGTCTGCGAGCTGAAACTCGTCGTAGGTGGCTGCACCTTCCTTGAGCCTGAAGGTGACCACCGGCTCCGGCAGTTCGGGATTCATGATCTCGAAGCGCCCGGATGACTCCAGGACATCATTGAGATACCTGGCGTTGCCCAACATGTTTTCCACGACCGCTGAGTACCCCGCGCGACCCAGTCGCAAGAAGTTATAGTACTGCGCCTGCACCATGGCGCTGCCGCGTGAGAAGTTGAATGTGAAGGTCGGTTGCGCTCCCCCCAGGTAGTTGACGCTGAAAATGAGGTCCTCGGGCAGCAGTTGACGGTTCCTGAACACCAGCCAGCCGATACCGGGAAAGACGAGTCCGTACTTGTGGCCACTGGCGTTGATCGTGGCCACCTGTTCCAGGCGGAAGTCCCAGCGCTCTTCGGGCCGACTGAACGGTGTGATGAATCCCCCGCTTGCGGCGTCCACATGAATGGGTATGTCCCAACCCTTCTCCTTCTTGACCTCGACAAGGCGGTCGTTGAGTTCCTCGATCGGGTCGGTCTCACCAATGAATGTGGTTCCCAGTACCGCGCCAACCGCGATCGTGTTCTCGTCGATGTATTCCAGGACCTCCTCCGGGTCGATCACGTATCGATCGGGAGCCATCGGGATCTTGCGCATCTCCACGTCGAAGTAGCGGGCGAACTTGTCCCACACGATGTGGGTCTCCGCACCAAAGACCACATTCGGTTTGTCCGCCGCCAGACCGGCGGCTTCGCGTCTGGCCCTCCAGTTGAACTTGTGGGCGAGCAACCCCAGCATGATCGCTTCTGAGGATCCAACCGTGGCCACACCAACGCAGTCCACGGGATCGGGGGCGTTCCACAGGTCGGCGAGCATCTTGATGCACACCGATTCGATGTGGGAGGCGATCGGATATTCCTCATGATCGATGTGATTGGTGTGCTCTGCCTCGGCAATGATCATTTTCGCCTCGGGCTCCATCCATGTGGTCACAAA
>JAUXGW010000110.1 GCA_030621865.1 Actinomycetes bacterium | reverse complement strand
GACTACTGGTTTGACGCTCACCCCGACGACAACTTCGAGCTGCGTTTTGGTGCCACCGGCGCCAACTACGTATTCGGCGAAGTGGATCCATTGAGTCCCACCCCAAGATGCAACCCGCTGTCCGGCGAGAATACGTCCGTGACGCTCGGTCCCAGCACCACCCTGAGACACACCAGGGGCAATCTGTCTATATGCGCGGGGGAGGGCGCTTCCCTGCCGGCCTTGGTCAGGAGCGACAGAGCTGCGGATGTCGATGCCGCCGGCCCTACCCTCCTGAACTCTGTCGACAGCAGCGCGGCACCTTGGAACTTTTCGAACTCGGGCAATCTCGTGGACCCCAACCCGGCCGCTGGCGAGAGGGCTGCGGCGATACTGTGCAACGAACTTTCTTGCGGCTCACCAACCTTCCAGGCGGAGATCAACTCTTCAGGTTCACGCCCGGTCACCTCCTTGAAGTTTCGGTGGAACAGCCTTGAGTATCCGGTGGCATTCGGAGCTGACAGGCAGATATGGGTCCGACTCAGGCCAGCTTCCGGGCCGGGTATTACGTGTGAGATAACGGATCTGGCCCGAGGCCGCACAAATGGGGTCGGGTCTGAGGTGGACCTCTTTGAGGGCTGTGCCGGTGCGATCAGCAACGAGGAAGACTTGCAAGGACTGCGGCTTGAGGTCGAGTTCGGCACCAATTCGCTTGATCCGTTGTGGGACCCGCCGGGCTGCACCGGAGAGTGTCCGTATTCGATCCAGGTCTGGGGTGCCGAGTTGGTCGTGAACGAGATCGAGATTCCCGCTGCGGCATCTGCTTCGCCCCCCGGCCACTGGGCGAACATTGACGGCCTGTTGACGGCGGGTGCCGGGTTCGCGGTGGCAGAGGACTGTTCGTATGATGCGGGCTTCCCGTTTGGCCTCGTCCCCGATATCTGCGAGCGGGGCAATCGGGACGAGCTGTCGGTGCCTCAACCACTTGAGCCTGTTGAGTTCACGATCTCCAGTTTCGACGTCCCTGAATCGTTCGACGCTGACACGCAGTTTCCTTCCTTGGTGCTGGCATTCGACAATCACGGCGGTACCGATGTGGTCGCCAACCCGACGTGGGCGGATCCGTTGTTGGATCTCGGTGAGACCAAGGTGGAAGTAACCGCTGGTTCACTCGATTGTGAAGCGCCGGTTGTTGTTCCTGGTTATACCCGCTCAAAGAACGCCTACACCATGGATATGGGCAACTGTTCCTCACTTCTCGCGAGTGCAGAAGCGATCGAGAACGCCTCGATCAAGGTCTCGATCACGCCTGAGAGGAATATGTTCCTCGGCCCCGACCTGACTGAGGGCATCGGCGTGGAGATTCAGCAGATCGACCACGTGCGTTTGGTCGGCGAGACGGGCGAACACCCGCAGGTGCGAACCGGTCGAATCACCATCGATGAAGCCGGCGGCCACAGCGTGCGTGTCTACGGAGATTCGGATCTCCAGTTGATGGACCTGGAGGTTGACTGGGCCGGAACCGCTTCCTACGAGTCGATCTTCAACGGAAATCTTGTGGTCAACTCATTGGCCAGCAAGCAGACCGGCACCGACGTGGGCGACGAAGTGGGAGTGGTTTGTTGCGGACCGAAGTTCCCCAACGCCCTGCTCACGGCCACGATGAATGATCCGGTCGTCGATCCGGATGAACCGGTTCGTGGCGTGGCCCGCGTGTTCCTGGATCCCTCAGCGAGCGGTGTTCACGCTGCGAGGATTGCCGACTGGCAGTTGTGTCACCTCGACGGCTGCCAGGTCGACGCAACCCCAACCTCGTAACCCGCACCGCCCGCGCCCCGGGTGTCAGGGTCAGGGCTTTGCCCGCCCGAGGGGTCAGAACCTTGCCGCCCGAGGGCCCCAACCCACGGCCTAATCAGCCGTTCTGTGATGGTCAGGTCGCGCAAAACCGCGACCTGACCATCACAGAACCGCCCTACGGGCGGACGTCGTGGCTGAACCGGGTGAATCCGCCCATGGTTGGGCGGCCGAATTCGAGTCTTTTGGGTAGTCCTCCATATTCCTATCCAGTGAAATGTGCCGCACCATGTCTTTGCCGACCTGAACGGGAGAGGCAGGAAGGCACGGATGGGCGACTGATTTGTGGGTGGTTCGGTCGCTCATCCAACCAAACCCGAAGGCGGCGAGAGTGGCGCGATGGGCGCTGCCGGTTCGGCAGATGTACCATGCGCACTTGCCGTTTCTGTTGCGGCAAGACAGAGCCAAGGGGGCAATGTGAAGGTCCACGAAAACGTTTACATCGATGGGCAATGGGTGCCTTCAAGTGGGAACGAAACCATTGACGTCATCGACTCCGCGACCGAAGAGGTCATCGGAAGAGTGCCGCAGGGCACGGCTGCCGATGTTGACGCAGCCGTTGCCGCCGCCAAGGCCGCGTTCCCGGCCTGGTCAACGACTCCGGTCGATGTCCGAGCCAAGTACCTGCGCGACATCGGTGCGGCGCTCGCCGTGCGATACACGGATCTGGTCGATGCCATCACTGGCGAAGTCGGCTCACCAAAAGCCTTCGCCGAAATGGTTCAGGCCGGGCTTCCCCTGGGTGAATGGGATCTGTTCGCCGACCTGGTGGAGAGCTACGAGTTCGAAGAGCAGGTCGGCAGTTCCCTGGTTGTCCGTGAGCCGATCGGCGTTGCCGGTGCCATCACTCCCTGGAACTACCCGCTGTATCTGATCATCTGCAAGGTCACTCCCGCACTCGCCGCCGGCTGCACAGTGGTGCTGAAGCCGTCGGAGGTGACTCCGCTCAACGCCTACATCCTCGCCGAAGTTCTGGACGAGGTCGGACTCCCGGCAGGCGTGTTCAACATGGTCGTCGGCACGGGGCCGGAGGTTGGCGCAGCCATTTCCTCGCATCCCGACGTGGACGTCGTCAGCTTCACTGGCTCCGGCCGCGCAGGTGCCGAGGTGCAGCGTGCAGCTGCCGCCACGGCCAAACGCGTCGGTCTTGAGCTCGGTGGCAAGTCGGCCAATATCGTCCTCGACGATGCTGATCCCGACACCGTCGCTTTCGGCGCGGTGTTCAACTGCTTCCTCAACTCGGGCCAGACCTGTGCTGCCCTGACTCGCCTCCTGGTGCCGGAGTCCCGCAAAGACGAGTTCACCGACGCTGTTGTGAAAAGGGCTTCGGAGATGCGTCTGGTGGATCCGAAGGCCGACGGCGAGGACATGTTCAGTGCTCTCGGTCCGCTGAGCTCGCGTGCTCACATGGAACGGGTCCGCTCCTACATCCAGAAGGGCATCGACGAGGGCGCAACCGTTGCGGTTGGTGGCCCCGAGGCGCCTGAAGGGATGGACAAGGGTTTCTATGTGAAGCCAACCGTGTTCACCGACGTCACGGCTGACATGACCATCGCCCAGGAGGAGATCTTCGGGCCGGTGATGTCGATCATCACCTACACCGATGATGAAGACGCCGTGCGGATCGCCAACGATTCCGTCTACGGACTCGCCGGAGGAGTGCAGTCAGCCGACCAGGAGCGTGCGGTCGCGATCGCTCGTCAGATCCGCACTGGTCAGGTGGACATCAACGGCGCCATGTTCAATTCCGCCGCTCCCTTCGGTGGCTACAAGCAGTCGGGTAACACTCGTGAACGTGGTCGCTGGGGACTCGAAGAGTTCCTGGAGACCAAGTCAATCCAGCTGCCGATCTGATCGGTTTCAATCCTGAACACTCGGGGGTCGGCTTGTCCGGCTCCCGTTTCGCGTCCGGCCCCGGTTTCGCTTCTGACCCCGGTTTCACGTCCGGCCCTCGTTTCGCGCCCGACCCCGGTTTCGCTTCTGAACTCGGTTTCACGTCCGGGCTTCGGTTTCACGTTCCGGCTTCGTTTCCTTTCCCCGGCACATCGACTGACTCAGAAGTCGATCGGCTCGACCCGGTGAAACCCTTGTCCCACCGAAACCCTCGCCCCTGAAACCCTCGCCCCACTGAGACCCTCGCCCGACTGGAACTTCGTTCCACCGAAACCTTCGCCCACTGGAACTCCCGCCGCAGCGAAACTACTGAGGCACATTCAGCGCAGAACATCTACCGTGGAGTTTCCCTTCATGACGACCTGGAGACCTGTTGGCCCACACACGCTCAGATGAACTCGTCCCCGACGACGAGTTCGATGGCAACCTGGACCTGGATCACGGTGCCCCTGTCGACACCTCATTCTCGGGGGCGAATACCTCACTGTCCGGAGCGAAATCGCGCACGAACGTCGATTTGGGGGATCGATCGGTTACGGACCAGGGCGGGGACACCGGTTCGGCCACCGGCCCGACAGCCGACGAAGGCTCGGACGCTTCCCTGTCCATGAAGCTGGGAATCCGCCTGATCGTCCGGTTCGTCAAGATGCACCCCGGTCCCTTCGTACTTGCGATCTCTGGTGGAGTCGCCTGGGCCGTGACACTGGTTGCAGCCAGCGTCGTTCTCGGCCGCGTCACCGATGAAGTGATCACTCCCGCGTTCACAACCGGTGTGACCGCCGAAACGGTGTGGACCGGTGTAGCGGCGATCATCGGTGTGAGCTTGCTCCGTGGGCTGTCGGTGGTCGTTCGTCGCTGGTTCGGTTCGGTGATGGAGGCGCGGATGCAGAGGTCGCTTCGGCGATCGGTTGCCGACCGGCTTCTGGTGATGCCGATGTCGTCCTACCGGACCCATCCCACGGGTCAACTGATGGCGACCGCGGATGTGGACGTCACCACCGCATGCCAGATGCTGATGCCCCTGCCATTTTCGCTCGGTGTGGTCGCACTCGGAATCGTGTCATTGGTGAGCCTGTGGATGTCAGATCCATTCTTTGCGCTGGTTGCGCTGATCCTGTTTCCCTCCCTGACCTTCCTGAGCCGCTACTACACGAGTCGGATCCACGAACCTTCCGCCCGAATCCAGCAGAAGCTCGGCGAGGTCGCCGCAATAGCGCACGAATCCTTCGACGGCGTGATGGTGGTCAAGACGCTGGCTCGCGAGGATGAGGAGCGGGAACGATTCGATGCTGCCTCCACCCAGTTGGCTGATGAGCGAATCGGTGTTGCCCGGATGACGTCGATATTCGAGCCGCTGATCACGATGCTGCCGAGTCTCGGCATGGTGCTGCTCGTGGTGGCGGGAGCGGTGCGAATCGAACAGACCGGAGCGACCATCGGTGACCTGGTCCAGGCTGTGGTCCTCTTCGGTTGGCTCGCATTCCCGATGCGGGTTGTCGGCTTCCTGTTCCAGGCGATGCCCCGTGCGGTCGTGTCGATTGCTCGGGTCGACGGCGTGGTGGCCCAACCCACCGAATCAGCCTACGAGGACCTGCTTGACCAGCCGGTCGGCGCGCCCGATGTGGTGAGCGAGGCCGGCACCGCGCTCCCAGCGGGGCCACTTCCGGTCGCCTTCGATGATGTGAGCTTCAGCTTCGAGTCCATCCCGATCCTCGACTCGGTCAGCTTCACCGCAAATCCGGGTGAGGTACTTGCTCTTGTCGGCCCGACCGGCTCGGGCAAGTCGACCCTCGTGAACCTCCTCGCCCATCTGGACCAGCCGACCGGGGGCCGAATACTTGTCGGCGGGATACCCGAGAGCGAGATTGACCCGGTGGAGCTGCGTCAGAGCGTGGCAGTGGCCTTCCAGGAGAGTTACCTGTTTGCGCGGTCGATTCACAGCAACGTCACGCTCGACCGCGAGAAGGCCGATGGCCATGTTGAGGAATCACTCCAGCGGGCTCTGGCGAAACAGTTCGTTGATGATCTGCCTGACGGGGCCGGAACCGTGGTTGGCGAACGAGGTGTCACGCTTTCCGGTGGTCAGCGACAACGAGTGGCGCTGGCACGAGCCTTGGCAGACGATCCCCGCGTGGTCGTTCTCGATGACGCCACCTCGGCAGTGGATCCAGTGATCGAATCGAAGATCCTTTCCGAGCTCCGGCGTGGAGACACGACGATGTTGATCGTGGCTCACCGACTGTCAACCATCACGCTGGCGGACCGCGTGGTGCACCTCGAGGGTGGCCGGGTCAAAGGCATCGGAACCCACGCTGAGCTACTTGCCGATCCTGACTACGTGGCTCTCGTGACGGCATACGAACAAGAAGAAGACGCCGCCGTCGGGAGCGGCCTGCTCGTGGGCTCCGCCGACACTGAGGACACGGCGAACGCTGAGGACACAGAGGGTGGTGAGCGTCGATGACCACTACCCGCCAACCTGAAGAATCGCCCGCCGTCGAGCTCAAGGCGCTGGACGTGCTCAAGCGCGGAGTGAAGAAGTCCCCCGAGCTGCGAAAGGGATTTGTCGCCTCAGTAAGTTTCGCCTTGGTCGCCGCCGCGGGTCGTCTGGTGGTCCCTGTTGCGATCCAGCAGATCCTCGACAAGGGATTCACCGATTCGGGACCGGACTGGACCTTCATCAGCTGGGCTTGCGCCGCTGCCGCGATCGCCATCATGGCCCTGGCGGTGCTGGACAGAATTACCCTTTTGCGACTGCTGACCACCGCTGAAGCGGTGTTGCTCGGACTCCGCAAGAGGGCCTTTGGCTATGTGCACAAACTGAGCCTGGCGCACCACAGCGACGCCAAACGTGGCGTGTTGGTTGCCCGAGTCACCTCTGACATCGAGATGCTCGCCCAATTCGCCTCATGGGGTGCGATCTCCTGGGTGGTCAACTCAACGATGATCGTGGTGGCAGTGGCTGTGATGGCGGTGTACCAATGGCAACTGGCACTACTGGTCACTGCCGTTCTCCTGCCGGTCATCCCGGTGATGCGCTTCGTCCAGCGTCGCCAGCTGAGCGCTTACGACGATCATCGAAATCGGGTCGCCGACACGCTCTCGGAGATTTCGGAGACCGTTGGTGGCATAAGGGTTCTGCGGTCCTATGGCGCAATCCGCCGCACCCGCCGCGAGCTTCACGAATCGATCGAGAACCAGTACCGAACCCAACTCGTGGCCCGCTTCTACTTCGCGATCATGTTCCCGGTGTCGGACGTGTTCAGCGGATTCGCCCTGGCCACTGTGGTGGGAATGGGCGCATGGTTCGGACCGGGCTGGGGCATGGCCGCGGGCACGTTGGTTGCATGCCTCTTCATCACCAACCTGATCGTCCAGCCGATCGCCGAAATCGGCGAAGTGCTTGACCAGACCCAGACCGCTCTGGCTGGTTGGAACAAGGTTCTCGGCCTGCTCGACGAGCCGATCGACGTGGTTGAACCCGAACACAGCGAGGTTCTGCCTCCGGGAGCCCTCACTGTGGAGGTGGACCACGTTGGCTTCTCCTATGAGGCGGATGAGCCAGTTCTTCTCGACGTGAACCTCGACTTCGAGGCTGGCTTGAATGTGGCAATCGTCGGCGAAACCGGCTCCGGCAAGTCGACGCTGGCAAAACTGTTGTGTCGACTGGCCGATCCCACGGAAGGAACCGTGCGGGTGGGTGACCTCGACATGCGAACTGTTGGCCGTATCCAGCGGGCGGCGGCCGTGCGACTCGTCCCCCAGGACGGCTTCTTGTTCAACAACACGATCCTCGACAACGTCCGATTCGGCCGCCCCGATGCAAACGATGATGAAATCCGGGCTGCCTTCGACGCACTTGGCCTCCTCGAATGGGTCACCTCGTTGCCGCATGGTCTCGACACAGAAGTCGGAGAGCGCGGCGACGCCCTGTCGGTGGGGGAGCGCCAGCTCGTGGCACTGGCCAGGGCACAACTCGCCGACCCGGGTCTGTTGATTCTCGACGAGGCGACATCTGCGATCGACCCCGAGACCGAACGCAAGCTCGGTCAGGCACTGACGCGCCTGGCGCGAGGCCGCACCACGGTGAGCATCGCCCACCGTCTGAGCACCGCGGAGGCAGCTGACACGGTGATCGTGTTCGACGCCGGCCGAGTGGTCCAGCAGGGCACCCACGATGAGTTGGTGGCCGCTGGCGGGATTTATGGCGGACTCTACGAGAGCTGGATCGGCAACACCCGCGCCGATGCCTGACCAGTGGTTCCCGTTTTCTCAACCGGGACCGCAGTCGGTAGATTGGGGGCCGTTCAGCGCACCCCGTTGACGCCCTCATTCGCATCCCCCTAGGAGATCCAGTGTCCACCACTCCGCTTCGTGTAGCCGTTACCGGTGCTGCAGGCCAGATCGGCTATTCCCTTCTCTTTCGCATCGCCAGCGGTGCCATGTTGGGGCCGGATCAGCCGGTGATCCTTCAGATGCTCGAGATCACTCCCGCGCTCGATGCCC
>JAUXGW010000089.1 GCA_030621865.1 Actinomycetes bacterium | reverse complement strand
AGCGACTGCACCGCTGCCATCATCCGGGCGACATATCCATGGTGATCTGCACCCAGCACATCAATCAGGTGCTCCCATCCCCTCTCGAACTTGTCCCGGTGATAGGCGATGTCGGGCAGAAGATAGGTGTATTCGCCATCACTCTTGACGAGTACCCGGTCCTTGTCGTCGCCGTAATCGGTGGAGCGGAGCCAGACGGCACCATTGGCATCGTCCACAACCCCGCGGTCCCGCAGGTCGGCCAGGGTCTGGTCGATCGCCCCGCTGGCAATCATCTCGCGTTCGGAGAACCACGAGTCGAAGTGAACGTTGAGTGCTTCGAGCACTCGCTGCTGATCGACTCTGGCGTGTGCATAACCCCACTCGAAGGGATCCTCACCTTCCGGCATCAGCGCCGCCCAGTCCCTGATGTACTGGCCCACATATCCTCCCTCGGGTGGTTCCTCGCCGGCGGCGCGCGCAGCAAGGCTCGCCGCGTAGGTCTGCATCTGCACGCCGCGGTCATTGATGTAGAACTCCCGTCCGACCTCGTATCCCACAAACTCCAGCAGCCGTGCGAGTGCATCGCCGTAGGTTGCTCCCCTGGCGTGGCCCGCGTGAACCGGCCCGGTCGGGTTGGCGGACACGAACTCAACGAGAACGCGCCGACCTTCACCCAGATCGGTCCGTCCGAACTCGCTGCCTTCGTCGACGACAACACCAATCAGATCGGTCAGCCAATCGTTCGCCAGGCGGATGTTCACAAAACCCGGACCGGCCACTTCAGCGCCGATCAGATGATCGACGCCGGCTGACATGAGGCGATCTGCGATCTCCTGTGCCAATTCCCGGGGATTGCGACCATTACGTTTCGCCAAGGTCAGGGCGGCGTTGGTGGAGAAGTCACCATGATCCAGATTCGCCGGCCGCTCCAGATGGATCTCGGCGGGAGTGGCAACCAAGCCGTCCAGGTCAAGGTCGTCGAGGCTGGCCCAGATGGCAGACCGCAGGGTGTCAGTGATGGGAGCAGTCATGGTGAGGCGATGCTACCGGCGCGACCTGCATGGCCCCACAACCGATTTCACCGTCGACGCTTTCCGGTGGTGAACGCCGCAACCGCTACCATTCGTGCTCCCGGGCCCCCGTAGCTCAGGGGATAGAGCATTGGCTTCCGGAGCCATGTGCGCAGGTTCGAATCCTGCCGGGGGCACACTGTGATGTGTCAAGACATCGGAAACCCTCGAACCTGCGGTTCGGGGGTTTCTTTGATGTGTCCCGGGATACCCAGGGCGAATCGAAATGCACGTATCCGACCATTTCACCCACATGAGTCAATGTGTTCGGGCACCGTGTGTGCGGGTGGCGGACTAGATTGACCGTGTCCTGAGAACCCTGACTGGAGTGGTCCCCAATGCCCGAGATGCCGAGTTCCCCCTATGAAGGCGGTCCAGGGAAGGGGATATCGCTACCGGACTACTTCAAGCCGACAGAGTACCTGAGCAACAACAACTTCTTCTTCCCGGGAACGGAGAAGGTCGGCGCGGACGAGATGCGTGTTTCGTTCGTCGGTTCGTGCCCGTGGCCACCCCGTCGGGACCAGGCCGGCACGAGCATCCTGGTCGAGTTGGGCAACGGCGACAATTTCATATTCGACCTGGGGAACGGGTCGGTGAAGAACATCCTGGCCATGGGCGTGCCCGCGGCGATGATCAACGACATTTTCATCAGTCATTTGCATGTTGATCACTACGCTGATCTGCCCTACATGTTGCCTTTCACCGCTTCGGCTGCTCGTTGGCATCCGTTGCGGGTGTATGGGCCTTCGGGTCGGACGGAGGAACTGGGAACGCAGGCGATGGTCGACAACATGAAGAAGATGATGCGATGGCATCTCGAGGAGTTCGACACTCTACCGATCGGCGACGGGTACGAGGTTGATGTCACAGAGTTCGACTTCCGTGAGGAAAACGGAATTTGTTATCAGCGCAACGGGGTCACGGTGCGGCACTGGCCGAGGTCTCATGGCAAGGATGGCGCTTCGGCTTATCGGCTCGATTGGGAGGAGACCGGGCTGTCGTTCGTCTGGACCGGTGATGGTCGACCCGATGAACTCACCGCGAAGTATGCGGCCGGCGCCGACGTCTTCGTGTCGGAGGTTCAGAGCGATCTGGGGTTCATCGCCAGTTTGAAGTACGGCTACCCACAGGAGTTGTACAACTACATCATCGACACCCACCACACGCCGCACTATGCCTTGGGGTATCTGTTCAGCGAGGTGAATCCTCGAATCGGAATGGCTACTCACCTCGAGTACGAGCACGCCACACTCGGCGAGGTCGTCGCGGGTGTCCGCGCCCACTGGGACGGTCTGTTCGCATTCGGTGCGCCCGACGTTCAGGTAGTAAATGTGACGCCCGACTCGGTGTGGTTGCGCGAGGCGGTTCTGCCGGGTCTTGGAACGGTCGCTCAGCCGTCTCCCGCTCAGCTGGTCGCGATGGTGTCAGAAGGCGGCGAGGTGCCCGAATTCATTGATGTTCCGCCGGTGCGGATCCCCCGCGAGGACCAGCAGGACCAGTACTTCCGGGACATCGAAATCAACCCGGGCGAGTACATGCCCCCGGATGTCGCACGTGACCTCATCACCCGACTCCCCGAAGGGCTTCGAATCCCGCTCCAAGCCCTGGTGGACCAGGCGAACAGTGACTGACTGGCCCTGCTGGCCCACGCGGCTCACAGTGCCAATGGATTGAGATGACTCCGATCACCCTTACTCCCAGCGACACGGTTCCGGTGACAGTGCTCACCGGATTTCTGGGTGCCGGCAAGACAACGCTTCTCAATCGCATCCTTCAGGGAGACCACGGCCTTCGCGTCGGCGTGCTCGTGAACGACTTCGGCGCGATCAACATTGACGAAAAACTCGTGGTGGGCGTGGACAACTCGACGATCTCGCTGAGCAACGGCTGTGTGTGCTGCGAGATCAACTCGGACCTCATCGAGGCGATTGAAACCCTGATCCAACGAGACGAGCAACCCGAATACATCCTCGTCGAGGCCAGCGGCATTGCGGACCCCGTCGGGATCGCAATGACCATCGGCAACCAGCGGTTCGCCGACGTCGTACGCCTCGACGGGATCATTTCCCTCGTCGACGTCGACCAGGTGTTCGCGCACCCGGATCACCCTGGCATGGCCGAACTCAAGCTCCGCCAGATTGCTTGCTCTGATATCGCCGTCCTCAACAAGGTCGATCTGGTTGATGCCGCGAGGATCACTGAGGTCCACGACTGGATAGACGACAGGATCCCTCGGGTCCGAACCCTCGAAGCCACCCACGCCGACGTGGCACTCGAGATCCTCCTCGGCGTAGGAGGCGATGATCGCCCCGCGATTTCAACGGGCACCCACATGCACCACGCTTCAGCCTTCGACAGTTGGTCATACAGATCCAGCCGGCCGCTGCGCCTCGACGAACTGCAAGCCGAGATCAAGGCAATGCCTGGCTCGATCTACCGCTGCAAGGGCATCGTCAACTCGGTCGAGCACCCCGATCGAAAAGTGATCCTCCAGTCAGTCGGTCGACGCTCGACGATGTCACTCGCTGAACCATGGGGCGAGGCCACACCGCTCACAGAACTCGTCATCATCGGTCAAGCCGGTGCGATGACTGATGCCGATCTTGGTTGCCGTCTGGATAGGTGTGTTCCTGGAGAGGGTTCCGGCTCGCCGTGAGCTCCGTCATGGCCAACAGCGTCATGGCCAACAACGGTGTAGCCAGGTGGCCGTGTCCGGCCGGATCAGCGAACGGACTCTGAGCTACCGCGAGATCCACCCGTCGACCTCGTCCATGACCCGATTCCCAATCCGGCGAACCGGCGGCGCGGGGACAGCGCGAGGCTTGTCGGTGATGCCGGCAATGACGAGCAACGAGACCGAGGACTTCCTCGCCGAACCGGGCCACCTCCTGAGGGTCGGCACCGTGGATCCGTCCGGCATGCCATCGGTCGTACCCATCTGGTTCATCCATGAAGACGGCCGACTCTTGTTCACACCGCGGGCACGATCCGGTTGGCTCGCGCATTTGCGTTTCAATCCCAACATCTGCTGCACGATCGACGAAGCCGATCCACCGATGCGCAAGTTCGTGGCGAAGGGCCGGATTCAGGTTCTCCACGATCTCGGCGAGGACGACGCCTGGCGGGACGAGTACCGCCGGATCACAATGCGATACGTTCCGGAGTCATTCGGTGACGCCTACCTCAACGACACGACCGATGAGCCCCGGGTATTGCTTGCACTCCCGCTGGCCAACGCGTCGATCACGACCTGGCGAATGCCGTTCGGCCACGGTGAGAACCCTCTGAACGTGTGGCCGAAGCGCTATTACCACGACGGTCGCTGAGGTCGGCTTCCACGCAACATTCGACCCAACAGGGAGTCAGGACTCGTCCGGAAGAGCCCGCAGCCTCGTTGGAGTGCCGGGTTTGGTGCCGGGCGCTCGGGGCACCTCCGGGCGACTCGGTGCCCCGTCAGGTGCTACGAGCATCGTTGACGCTGGTGCCAGCTGTCACCTACGCTCGCTGATAGGCATGCTGGCAGCAGGGGGCTCGCCGGCGGGCGGAGGGATGTCATGGAATCAATCAGGTTGACCCGGGTATCGTTTGTTGTCGGCTTGTTGTCGCTGGCGCTTGTGGGCTTGGCGTGTGTCAGTCCCACCGGTGGCCCGCCACCGGAACCGCCGGCGGCGGCGGAGACGGTCGAGGTAGGTTTTTCGCACACGTGCGCCACGACTTCGGAGCGCACCGTCCAATGCTGGGGTAGCAACAGCAAGGGCCAGCTCGGAAACGGAACGATTGACGACTCCGCCGTGCCGATCCCGGTGCCGAGCATCACCAATGCCGCAGAGGTCGATGCCGGCTTCGACACTTCATGTGCGCTCGCAAACGGTCTCGTCTCTTGTTGGGGCAACAACGACAATGGCCAACTCGGTGATGGCACCACAACGGATTCGGCTCTGCCAGTGATGATCCCGGGCCTCGCCGACGTCGTCTCGATCCGCACCGGAACCACTCACGGCTGTGCCCTCGATACTGCCGGTGACGTCTACTGCTGGGGTAACAACGCAGTGGGCCAGTTGGGTGACGGCACCCTTGTGGACTCCGCTGTACCGGTCAAGGTCACCGGATTGTCCGATGTGGCGTCGATCTCGGTGGACCACATGCACTCGTGTGCACTCACCATTGCAGGTGACGCCCGGTGCTGGGGTGACAACAGCAACGGCCAGTTGGGGATCGGTTCGACCGTGAACTCCAACGTGCCAGTCGCCCCCGACGGTATCCCGACCGCCTCGCTGCTCGAGGCAGGTGCATCCCACACCTGTGCGGTTGTCGGCACTGAGACATCGTGCTGGGGCGGAAACGGGCAGGGTCAGCTCGGCAACGGCACCACCAGTGCTTCTCTGGTGCCCGTTCCCGTCGTGGGTCTGTCCTCCACACCCACTCGTCTGGCGATTGGCTCATGGCACACCTGTGCAGTCATAGCGGATGGACAGGGCGTCTGTTGGGGCTTCAACAACAAGGGCCAGTTGGGCAACGGGACCACTGCGGCAACCTCCACACCTGCGGTCATTCCGGGTCTCACCGATGTGACATGGATGTCGGCCGGGTTCACCCATACCTGCGCCGTTGTGGGTGAGACCCAGACCAAGTGCTGGGGAAGCAACAGTGTCGGCCAATTGGGTGACGCCACCGGAGGACCCGGTCAGTACTCGACGGAACCGGTGGTCGTGGCCCCTGCCGGCTCGGCAGCACTGCCGCCGAACACCGTGATCACGACCACGAACTTCGACCTGATTTGCAAGGCCTACCTCGGTACCACTCCGGTGCAGGACCACATCACGAACCAGGATCTCACGGTCAAGGCTCCAAGCGACGTCGACCCGGGTGAGACATTCCTGATTCAGGTGACACCTTCGGAGGTCGACGTTCCTGTGACGGATACGGGTCAGACCATAAACAGCATGAACGACCTGTCCTGGAGGATCGGGCTTCCCGCCAACGCGTCGTTGCAGTCGCTCAACGTATTCGGGGGTGACCTGATTGGTCCCGGCGTGCCCACGGCCACCGATGAGGGCACTTACGTCGAGTTCACGACGCCGGGCCCCCTTCAGCCCGGCACGACCGTGGAGATGCCCACACTGGAACTCGAGCTCGCCGCCACGGGCGCAAGCGGATCAACTGTCGACGTGCTGCTCAACGGCACCGACACCGCGGCCGACTGGGACAATCGGCTCCTCGTCAATGTTCAGAACATCGGTTGGGTGACCAACAACTGCTTCATCGACCCCTCGCCGGTCTTCTCCACGACTGTCATCAACTGACGTCGGCTTCGACGCGGCGGGTGCTGCCGAGGTCACCGAGGTGCTGGGCCGCGCACGGCTGCACCCACGATTGGCCCGGCCGAGGACGCCAACCTGTTCCTCACGGTGAACTTCGCCAGCCTCGAAGACACACCGACCGACCTGGTGCACCGCGTGACCGCCGCGGACGGTCCTGCGTGGACCCGCCGGCCCCAACTGAGCGGGACCAATCACCCTGAAAACAGGGCCCTGTTGCCGCGCTGTGGTCGCGGGCCAAGCGGCGACCCGAACAATCAAGCCACATCCCGGCTTTTTGTGCTTGCATTGGGCCATGAGATTTCAGGACCGGGGTTCAATGTCGGATCGAACCGAGCGGGGGCAAGCTGCGCTCAAGGCAGTTCCACATGAGAGCTGGGCGGAGCTGGATCTACCCGAGGATCGTCCGGATCCCGTCACCAGCCTGCTTTCTGCTGACAAGGGGCGTCTGGAAGAACTGATTCCCATCAGGCACTACAGGATGCTCGCCGACGCGTTCACGCTATATCGCGGCAGCGCCAGCGTGATGGCCGAAGACCTGTCCAAAACTCCCGTTACGGGGATTGAGGCCCAGCTCTGCGGTGATGCACATGTCAGCAACTTCGGCCTCTACGCGGCCCCGGACCGCAGCCTCGTATTCGATGTCAACGACTTCGACGAGACCACCGTGGGTCCGTGGGAGTGGGACCTGAGGAGGCTCTGCGCATCAGTGGTGCTCTCAGGGCGCACCTCCGGAATTTCGGCCAAGAAGCTGACCAAGGCGGTGAAGGCCTGTTCAAAGACTTACCGAACCACGATGGTGGAACTCTCCCAGATGGACAATCTGAGCCTCTGGTACAGCCGGGCTGAAGCATCGCAAATACGCAATGAAGTCCCGAAGTCCGGCCGGAAGCAGTTCGACAAGGTCACCGACAAGGCGCGCAACAAGACTTCTCAGCGGGCAGTCAAGAAGCTCACCGAGATGTCAGGCGGACGCACCCAGATCATCAGCAAACCTCCGAGCATCGTGCCAATCCGCAAGTACGTCGCAAAGAACCGCAAGGGCGTGACCAAGGACAGTATCCATCAGAATCTCGAGGGTCTGGAGAAGATGTTCGACGATTACAAGGACTCTGCCAGCAGCGAAACCCACGAACTCCTCGATCAGTACCAGCCCATCGACTTCGCGCTGAAAGTGGTGGGAGTGGGCAGTGTGGGAATGCGAAACTTCATGATCCTGCTGGCCGGCGTGAGGGACGGTGATTTTCTGATGCTCCAACTCAAACAAGCGGTTGCTTCCTCCCTGGCTCCCGAACTGGATCAACCAGCCCATGACAACGAAGGTCAGCGAGTGGTGCAGGGCCAGCGTCTGATGCAGGCAGCGAGCGATCCTCTGCTGGGCTGGACCAGTGTGCAAGGCCGTGACTTCTACATGCGCCAACTCTGGGACATGAAAGGCTCGATTCCCCTGGACAAAACGACTCCGGACGGTCTTGAGATCTACGCCCAATTGTGCGCGGCTATCCTCGCCCGATCCCACGCTCGCACCGCCGACCGGATCGCCGTGGCCACCTACCTGAAAGACGGTGACGGCATGGACAAAGCCCTCGCCAAGTACTCGGCCTCCTACGCCGACGTGGTCGACAACGACTACGCCATTCTCGAGCAGGCACGCAAGGACGGGAAGATCCAGACCGAGAAGGGATGACCGTCCAACCACCGCCGCCAGGCGTCCACCCCAGCCACAGCGCAGGACAAGCCGACCTCTTGCTTGGCGTGGCCGTCTACATGCAATAATCCCTCTGCCGTGTCCTTACTCAACCAACAACGCCTGATCATCTTCGTCATAGGCGCCGCAACCATCGCTGCCGGCGTTTTCAGTTGGCATGCCGGACAGATCGGAAGCACCGCAGCCGCCGACGACCGGCAATCGGTCAGCCAGACAACTCGACAGCAGGAGCAGGAGATAGAGGTCTCACTTGGCCTCATCGGCGATATCGGCGCCTACATCGACTATGCCGCAGACTACGAGGAAGCCTTGGCGCTCGATGACACGGGGACGGAGGTGGACGCCCAGGGGCAGCCCACACTTGCAGAGACCTTCAGCGGGGACGCAACCAACCTCAGGCTGTCAGCATCAGCGCGTGGCGCCGCCGCCGGCCTGTTCGGCATGCAGAGCCTCTACCGCGATCTGGACTCGCCGTCCACCGAGCCACAGCCCTTCGACGCCGAAGTGCAAATGGAACGCTTGAGGGCCGAGGTGTCAACTGGCCCTACCGCGCCGGGAGCGCTGGACCCCGACCACTGGGCCGATGAGGCCGACTCGATTCGTTCCCGGATGAAGGGCATCCGCGTCGGCGTGCTCGTGATCATTCTCAGCCTTGTGCTGCTGACAGTGGCCCAGTTCACAAAGAAGTTCCCGGTGCGGATCACAGCGGGGATCGCCGGCCTGATCATATTTGGCGCTGCGGCCACGTTCACCGCGGTGAATTACTGGTGACGAAATGACTGACGAACCCGATCCCCAGCGCGCAGACCAGGCCGCCGATCCCCAGCCTGACCAACCGGCGGATCCACAGCCGAGTGACGACGCGGAACCGAGCGACGACCACGGCACCGATCCGGCAGCGGTCGACGCTGCGACTGACTCCGACACCACCTCTGGCGGAGATGGGAAGGACGGAGGCGGAGACGACGGGGACGGGGACGACGAAGAGGACAAGGTGGAGACGCGATATCGCGTCGGAATAGCCATCACGCTGGCGATGCTGGCGGTCCTCGGGGCAGGAATTGCGATCTTGCAGGGCAACGCAGGCGGCTCCGAATCAGCAACGGC
>JAUXGW010000155.1 GCA_030621865.1 Actinomycetes bacterium | reverse complement strand
AAAGCGGGTGACGTGATTCCCGAAGTAGTGGGACCTGTTCTCTCCGAGCGTCCCGGGGGATTGAAGAAGTGGGTGTTCCCGACCGAGTGTCCTTCCTGTGGATTCGAGCTTGTTCGTTCTGCGGGCGAGGCACAGCACAGATGCCTGAATCCCGAATGTCCCGCCAAACGGCTGGCAAGGATCAGCCACTTCGCTTCCCGGGGTGCCCTGGACATCGAGGGACTTGGGGAACAGCAGGTTGCGTTGTTCATCGAACTCGGATTGCTCAACGACGTTGCCGACATCTACAGCCTCGACTTCGAGCGGATCGGTGAACTCAGGGGATACGGCGAAAAGGCAGTTGACAATCTTCGAGCGGCGATCGAAGACTCCAAGGCGCGACCACTGGTGAACCTGTTGTTCGGACTCAACATCTTTCACCTCGGGCCCGCCGGCGCGGAGTTGCTGGTCGATGAACTGGGAGATCTCGACGGGATCAGATCTGCATCGCTGGAAGATCTGGCCGCCATCGACGGGGTGGGTCCCGTGATCGCCGAATCGGTCCATGAATGGTTTGCCCAGCCGGACAAGGCCCGGCTCCTCGACCGACTTGTTGATGCCGGATTGACCACATCGGCTGACAAGAGTGCAACCGATGAGTTGCCGCAGACTCTCGCCGGGAAGAGCGTGGTGGTTTCTGGTTCCCTCGATGGCTACAGCCGTACCGATGCCGCTGATGCCATCAAGGAGCGCGGCGGCAGGTCGCCCGGGAGTGTGTCCAAATCCACGTTCGCGTTGGTTGTCGGTGAGTCTCCGGGCGCATCGAAACTCGTGAAGGCGGAGTCATTCGGCATTCCGGTCGTTGGTGCGAACCAGTGGCCGGAACTTCTGCGCACAGGAGAGATACCGAAGTAGGTTCGCCGAATCCGCAGCGAAGCGATGGTTAGGAACGAGATGGCAATTCGAGCAGTGATATTCGATTTCGGCGGAGTGTTCGTGGACTCGCCCTTCACTGCCATTGCCCACGAGGCCGTCTCCCGGGGCCTCTCCGTCGAGGACCTGACCCTGGCGGTCTTCGGTGACTACGCCGCGGACACCGATCACCCGTGGCATCAGCTGGAGCGTGGGGAGATGACGATGGAGGAGACGCGCGACCGGATCATGGCCGCGTCGGCGTTGATCCATGAAACGCCTCTCGACCCATTCGAACTGCTCGCCGTCCTGGCCGGTGGAGGAGTACGGGAGGATTTCGTCAATTTCTGTGCTTCCGTGCGGGAACGAGGGATCAAGACGGGCCTCCTCACCAACAACGCCCGTGAATTCGAGGAGTTCTGGCATCCGGTGCTGCCACTCGAGGATCTGTTCGACGATGTAGTCGACTCCTCGCGTGTGGGTCTTCGCAAGCCTGATCCGGCCATCTACCATCTGGCGCTCGAGCGTCTCGGGGTTGAAGCAGCGGAGTCCATTTTCGTGGACGATGCGCCCGGCAACGTTGCCGGCGCGGAGATGGTCGGCATGTCGGCGGTGCTTGTGGGACCTGAACGCACTGACGTGCCATCGGCGATAGCGGCCGTGGAAGCACTCCTGCGCTGAGTCTCACTGGAGCTTCAGGCAGCGGAGAAGCACCAAGAGACGGGTTCCGCGGCCTCTTCGCCCTCCGACTGCTGCCAGACCATGGCGACCACGCAGTTCTGCTCGGGATTCAGCGACTCGATGGGCTGGCCCGGCCCTGGCTGGAACTGGACGAGCCCCAGGCCGAGGTTTTTGGACAAGCCGTCTTCTTCAGTCTTGATCTCAACCCCGTTGACGATCAGGAATGCGTCGTAACCGTTGGCGAGATCGACTCCGACCGTGCTCTGTGCCAGAACTTCGTCCCCGGATTCCGGGATCAAGCGATCAACTGACTCCGGCAGGGCTGCAGAGGCGTTGTCGTTTCCCGTTGTTGCGAGGTTCACGGTGAACACGAGTCCCGCAACGGCGATCAGGACCACAAGAATCAACAACGCGGTCTGAACACCCCGGGGCATTCCTGCGCCGGCACTCGGGCCTGATCCGCCTGCGGGCACGTCGGTCACGGTGTGTTCTTCGGCGCGCTGGGGATTGTCGGGCACCGCACCAGTATGTGCCACGGCGGCCCGCGATGCAGAACGGCCATCGTATGACCGCTGCCGGATCAGCACCGTCTCTTGTGCATTTTCGATGCCTCTCATAACACCAGTGAGGGTGGGTGCCGGATGTACGATTCAGGCTGTGACTGGCCGGCAGGTGTCTGCTCCGCTCGGAGCCGTTCTTGGGGGGCGATATCAGCTCGTGAGCCCCATTGGTGTGGGGATCTCGTCGCGCGTCTACCTCGCTGTGGATACCCAGCTGCGCCGCCGGGTGGCAGTGAAGGTGTTGCATGAGGCACTGGCGGTTGATCAGACTTTCCTGAAGCAGTTTCGCGAAGAGGCGAGGGCTGCCGCCGCCCTGAACCACCCGAACATCCTGGCGGTGTTCGATTGGGGCGAGGACACACTGTCGGGCGCAACGGTGCCGTATCTGGTCAGCGAATACCTTGCCGGGGGATCGCTTCGATCCATCCTCGACTCCGGTCAGACCCTCACGCACTCCCAAGCGCTGATCGTGGGCCTCGAAACGTCCAGAGCCCTGCACTATGCCCACGACCGGGGCCTTGTTCATCGTGATGTGAAGCCGGCAAATCTGCTCTTCGACCCTGAAGGCCGCCTCAGACTGGCCGACTTCGGCTTGGCCCGCGCATTGGCGGAAGCCTCGTGGACAGAACCTGCCGGGGTCTCGGCCGGGACCACTCGATATGCCTCTCCCGAACAGTTCAAGGGTGGTCGCGTGGATGGCAGGAGTGATGTGTATTCGGCTGCGCTCGTTCTGATGGAAGCAGTTGACGGGTCGGTCCCCCTGCTCGGACTGTCAACCGCGGAAACGATGGCCGCAAGAATTGGCTCCGAAGTCGAGGTGTCACTCGGCTACGGGCGCCTGCGGGGACCGCTCTTGCGCGCTACGGCCACCGACGCCTCTGAGCGGTGTAATGCCAGTGAATTCGAAATCGCACTGCTTGCCGCCGCTGAGGGCATGCCCAAACCCGCTCCTCTGCCGGTGGTTCCAATTCTCAACGGAGATGACCAGACCACGGAGTTGCGACTGAGTGACGCCACCGCGGGGATCGCAATTCTCGGGACCCTCCCCGGCGAGGATGAGAAGGGCAACCCCGCTGAGGCCACAATCGGCGCCCGATCCGCGACTCCCACCGGTGACCCGGTGGTACCAGAAAGTCCGGAACCGGCATTTGGCAGTTCCTCCGACGCGAACGCAAGCGGCTCCGGGGGAGATCTCGCCGCGGGGTCACTCGCCACCAGCGCAGCCGTGACCCGTTCGAAGTCCGGGGCGGGCACCCAGGCTTCGACCCGCAAGAGGAGATGGCCCAGAGTTCTTCTGATCGTGCTGCTGATCCTGCTGGTTGCCGGCGGTGCAGCAGGATGGTGGTTCTTCATACGGATCCCCTCACATGAGGTTCCGGACTGGATCGGCCAGGACGTGGCGCTGGTCACCTCCGAAGCGGAGGAGTTTGGCTGGAAACTCGCTGATCCCATTTCTGTTCGCGAAGACGGCACCGTGGTGGGGGAGATCACAGAACAGATTCCCGTGCCAGGTGTGTCCCTGTCGGAAGGAGAGGAGGTGACCCTCACTGTCTCCCTCGGCCCAACCCTCACCGCCTGGCCCGACGTGGTCGGCATGACAGAAGCGCAAGCAACCGAAGCACTTGTTTCGGCCGGTCTGGCAGTCGGAGACGTCACTTCGGCGCACGACGAAGAAGTGGCTCAGGGGACTGTGGTGTCGGCCACACCCGCCGAGGGATATCCGCCGCCGGATGATCAAGGGGAGATTCCCAGGGAGACCCCGGTGAATCTGGTGATATCACGCGGACCCGCACCCCGCGTTGTTCCCGAGGGCATTGTTGGAGTGCCGCTTGGCGACGCAAAGGCCAAACTCGCCGAAGTGCAGCTGACCGCCGGCGTGAGCACCGAACACAGCGAGACGATCCCGAAGGGGACAGTGATCCGCTCGGGAATCAGCCCGGGAACTGAAGTACCCCGGGATTCAGTTGTTCCCCTGGTGGTGTCGGACGGTCCTCAGCCAATTCCGATTCCGGACGTCATTGGCAAGACAGGCACGCAGGCAGCCTCTGAACTGGAAGCGGCGGGGTTCGCGGTGTCCGGGATCGAAGGTTCCCCCAGCGGGGCAGTTCTGGCCACCGACCCGCCGGCGGGTGAGCCACATCAGCGCGGAACCCCAGTGCGAATCTTCACCCGTCAGTAGAGCGCGTCAGCCGGGGATTCGGCTCAGCGAGCTGTTCGTCGGTGTTCGGCAGTTCAACCGTATCCACCAACCTGATCGCGCAGGGATCTAGCGTGGTGGTGACCGTCCGGCCTGCTGGGTGGCCCGCTTGCTACGTGGCAATCCCCAGCCGCTGCGTGCGGTGGGCCACCCAACAGACCGGACGGTTTACAATCCCGCCCGATCAAGACGAACTTACTTCCTATCGGGAGAATCCGGGAATGACTACCTTGAGTAGTCTATTCACTCGATTCATTCGGTGACTTCCTGAATGGCCTTGGCCACTTTTTCCGCGATGGCAGCGGCTTCCGGGTCGGCGGGAGCCTGCTGCAGGGCCATCATCTTGGTCATGTCACCTTCGACCTTGATCTTGCCGGACATGAATGCCTGCATTCCCGCCTGCGGGTTGCCGTCCACCAGAATCGCCTTGGCGGTTACGTAGTCCACCGTGATCGTCAGGTCGGGTCCCTCGAGGTGCTCGAGTTCCATCTTCATCTCATCGCCCGAGGTGTCGAGGTGTGCATGAACAGTGCCGTCACCGAATGGCACTTCGGTGATTATCTGATTCATGCGCACGGAATGTGGGGGAGACGGAGCGTCGTCGCTGTGCTCCTCACGGATCCTCCTGACTTCCACGATCCAATCGTCGGTCAGAAATGCGTACTTTGGCATCTGGGTTCCTCCCCGGGGAAAAGTCTCCGTTGGCGTTCGGATCGTTCGTTGGCGTTCGATCCCCGGCCGAGGATAGCGCGCTTGACCAATTGGTCAACAGGGTCAACGATTGCGTCCATGAGTGATGTGATGCCCGGAGCCGAAGCGTGGAGCCATGAGGGTAACTCCGTGGGAGTTCTCGTCCTTCACGGATTCACCGGTAACCCCAGTTCTGTGAGGGAACTGGCCGAGGCGTTCGGCGCTGCTGGTTATTCGGTCGAGATGCCGCGTCTGCCGGGTCATGGAACCTCGATCGAGGACATGCTCCCGACCAACTGGGTCGACTGGTCCTCCGAGGCCGAGAATGCGCTTTCGAAACTGGCGGAGCGCACCGATCAGCAGGTGGTCGCAGGACTCTCGATGGGAGCCTCGTTGACTGCTTGGCTCGGAACGCGGCATCCAGAACTCTCGGGGCTGATCTGCATAAATCCGGCGGTCGTCGCAGATCCTGAAGTTCGCCTCTTCGTCCAGGGTTTCATCGACGCCGGCGACAAGGTCATGCCGGGCATCGGATCCGACATCGCCGATCCCGACGTTACCGAATCGGCCTACGAGGACGTGCCGCTGAAGCCGATCCTGTCCATGTTCGAAGCTGCAGGTGAGATCGCGGCCGATCTTGGCAAGATCCAGCAACCGATGCTGCTTTTCAATAGTCCCGAGGATCATGTTGTCCCGGCCACCGACAGTGATTTCCTTGCCGAGGCAGTTTCCGGTCCGGTGGAGCGGATCAGCTGTGACCGCAGCTACCACGTGGCCACCCAGGATTACGACAAGCAGATGATTTTCGACCGGTCGGTCGAGTTCGTGGGCCGGGTAACTGGCTGACCACGCCGTCAGGT
>JAUXGW010000310.1 GCA_030621865.1 Actinomycetes bacterium | reverse complement strand
TGAAACTCGACCCCAGCGGCTTGGAGTGCCCATTGGCAGCGGCGCGGTCATGATTCCGCTCCGGTGGTCGCCGGCGTCTCCCCGGCTGAGTCCGCAGCGGTTGGGTCCGGCTCGGTTGGATCCGGCGCGGTTGGGTCCGACGGAGAGGAATCTGGATCATCGACCGGGGCAGCCTCGTCAACGTCATCCGGGTCAGACATGTTCTGAACGGTCTCGTCGCGAACATCTGCAAGAAGGCTGGGCACTATGAGGTGCCTGCGCCGGGCCACGACACGCAACAACGAATCTCTCAGACTGAACAGGGCACCGCCGATGCCGCCCGGCAGAACAAGCAGGACCAGGAGCACTCCGAGACCCGAGACCAGTAGCCGCCAGTTGCCCGGAAGCCACCACTCGCCACCCTTGAGGAAGACTGCGCCGATCACACCTCCGAGCAGCGAACCCAGACCTCCGACAACAACCGCCGTGAACATCATGAGATTGTCGAACGGTCTGTACAGTCCGGTTGAGTAACCCCGCTGCAGAAGCACCAGCAGGGCTCCTCCAACCGCAGCGAGTGCTCCTGAAATGGCGAACGCCGTGAGCTTGGTGCGCACCACTGATACCCCGTACGCAGCAACACCACGTTCATTGTCTCGCATCGCCACGAGGACTCGACCTGTACGGGAGCGTCGGATGCCCGTCAGGCCGAGTGCAACGACCACCGTGATGATGAGGCACAAGTAGTAGAAGGATTTGGCCGAATCGATTCCCCAGATGCCGAACAAGTCAGGGCGTTCGGCCATGGAACCAGAGGGAACCCATGAAAAGAAGGTCGGGTTCAGGAAATACTGAACGGCGGCGAGGGCGAAAGCCAGCGTGACGATTGCCAGGTAGAGACCCTTCAGCCTCAAGGCGGGGAGGCCGATCGCGACCGCCACAACCGCACCTGCAGCCGCCGCCAGGCCAAGAGCGAAGGCCGGGTCAAGGGACCAGTCCATGATCGCCTTGGCGGCGATTGCCCCACCAACGGCTGCGAATGCAAGTTGTCCGAGCGACACCTGACCCGCCCAGCCTGTGAGGACCACCAGTGACATGCCGATGATCGAGAACGCGAGCACAGCTGCTGCTTTGGAGATGTCGCTGGCGCTCGTCAGCACAAGCGGGAAGGCGATAACTGCCACCACCACCAGGAATCCACCACCCCACCTGACCAGTCGAACCTCAGGAAGCTTGGCGAGTTCGCGCGGGACGGGCCGTACCTCTTCCACAGATCGCCAGCTGGAGGAGGTGTCACTCTCGAGTCGGGTGCCACCGGAACGGCGCAGAAGAAGCGCCGCCACGATCACCAGACCGAGCACGGCGGGCACGGCCTCGTTGGTCAGCGGGATCTCGAACAGGCCCAGAATGGTTGTGGAACTCTTCCAGGTGACTGCCTGCATCAGGATGCCTATTGCGAGCGACGAAACCACGATGGTCGGCACATGGGTCAGCCGGCCGAGGGTGAGGGCGGTGAGCGCCCCCAACAAGAGGGTGAGGCCGAGCGCCTGGCCGAGCGGCAGGCCGAACATTCCCGCCTGAAGGTAGAGCGAGATGAATGACAGCATCGAGGCCATCGCCCACACGTAGGTGTGAAGCCGCTGCACCGGGATTCCGAGCAGTTGGGCGCGCTCCGCCATTTCGGCTGAGGCACGAATGGCGATTCCCACATTTGTGAATCGCAGCACGGCGGCCACGGCGCCGATTGCCAGAGGAGCCAGAACCCACGCAATCACATACGGCGAGGTGAAGGGGAATGTGCCGACGTCGAGCGTCCACTCGAAAGGCAGTATCTCGGTGGCGAAGGGTTCGATCACCGGTCGCTCATCCCACAACTCGCCGGTCAGCCAGAGGGTTGCCACTGCAAGCACCTGAGCCACACCGATCGTGGCGACCGTGGCAACCAGCCGGGGCGCTCTGAAGAAGCGACGCATTATCGCCAGCTCCACCACGGCTCCGAGCAGCAGCGAAACCACGATGCCCGCCGCGAGGGTGAATACATAGTTCAGACCGCTCAGGACAACGAGGTTCACCGCCAACGCAGCCGGCAGGAGGCCCAGATCGGCCTGGGCGAAGTTGATGATTCGATTGGCCTTGTAGATCAGCGACAAACCGACGGCCATCAGCGCAACGAGCAGTCCCTGAGTCAGGCCCAACACGTAGACCTGGGGATCGTCGCCCGGCGGCACCCAGAAGACTGCGAGCTGCAGTGCGAGAACGGCGAGTGCCGGACCGAACACCCGGGATACGCGTTGCATCCGCTCAGACACTCTCAATACGTCCCATCGGCATTCGGACCAATTTTCCCCCCGACAATGAGCAGCCCGGCACTCAGCAGTTTCCGGATGCTACCGCCCGGTTCGTTGCGCAGAGCAACGGTGCCGGTCGACGATCCCGATCATCCACCCGATCCGGCCCGCCGCGGTGGCAGTTACCAGTCCCCGACATTCCCCAAGGTCTGACCATCACAGAACGTGCGTGAGTCTCCCGACACGGCGTGAGCCTGCTACACCCCGCTGAGCGCGTCGGACTCCCTGGTCCTCGGCGGTGTGGACAGCTCGAGCGCGTCATCCACCACATCGCCGCGCTTCAGAATCCGATAATCCTGCAAGTAGCTCTGGTAT
>JAUXGW010000191.1 GCA_030621865.1 Actinomycetes bacterium | reverse complement strand
GAGGGTCAGTCGGGCGCGAACTGGCCGGTGACGCGATCGGTGATGACCTCGGCGAGCTGGCCCTCGACGCCGGGCAGCAGGGTGAGGTACCGGTCCCCTCCGGCGTCCGGATCCCAGGTGTTGACGCCGACGTCGTCAACCCGCACGCGGCCCGGCACCTCCCCGAAGTAGGTACCCATGCCGCCTTCGACGATGTGGAACAGGGCGACGTCATCGAACGCGGGGTTCTCCGCGCTCAGCTCCGAGCCCTCACCGGAGTAGGTCGGCCGGTATTGGAAGTACGCCTCCGATGTCGGGTGGTTTCGCCCGAGACGGTCGACGACTTCGCGGCCGACGAGGACAGGTTCGCCGACCTCGGACCCGATGTAGGTCATGGGCGTGCCCAGAGCTGCCAACCGCTGCAGGGCCGCGGCGGTGACGCCCCTCCTGCCCAAGGCCCACCAGTTGTACTCGGCACCGTCGGTGGGCGCGTGCAGAGCGCTTTCCGCCGAGTTCGGGAAGTTGCCTCCCATGAAGTAGATCTGCCGGACCTTCTGAGCCACCAACTCCTCCCCCGTGAGCGGCGAGTGCCGATCGGCGGGCGAGTCCAGCAGGGCTGGAAGGTTGAACAGCGGGCCCGCGACAAAGATCGTGATACTGGCGTGCTCCGCGCCCGAAAGAAGGTCCCGGTAGAGCTCCACCGGTTCGGGAGCCCCGGCGGCGGTCAGGGTGGACGCGTCGCCGTGGTTTCGGGCGATCACCTCGTTCTGGTCGGAATGCGTGCTGAACTCGACGGCCACCGAGTAGACGTCACGGCCCCGGTCCTCGAAGGTCGGAGCCGATCCGTCGTCGTGGGGCACGCCGATGGGCACGTCGTGGCCGTGAATCCGGTTGTAGATGCTGAACGTCGAAGCAAGAAGAGGGTCCGGCGTCGATCCGATCACACCGACAAGATCGATCATCGCCCTCTCGTGGTACTCGTGCAGCATCGAGAGAACGGTGAAGTCGGTCGGGTCGGGTCCGATGTCTCCGTCATAGATGAGCCTCAGGCCCTTTCCCCGATCGTCGGAGTTGCTGCCGCCACGCTCGGCCGGCTTCACCTGCCCCTCGTCTCAGGAGCGTCGGCGTCGGATCAGGATGAACGCCACGGCCGCTACCAGGGCAAGGCCGACCGCAGCGAGAGCCCACCGCAGGGCGGAGGACCCCGAGCCTGAATTGCCGGAGTTCGGGTCAGAGTCAGCGGCCAGGGGTAGCGCTGCCTCGACACAGGCTCCGGTGTGGTGCATGTCGCAGCCCCAGGTCGACCACACGGGATCGGCGGTGGACGCGGTGGTCCACACGAACAGTCTCCCGTCACGGCGTGGCTGGGCGACCTCGAGGGTCCCGTCGCCGTCCCAGTCGCCCACTCCGGGCGTCCCGAGATTCCAGCCGCCGGTCAACTTCGGCCAACCGGCCGCTGCCTCGCCCGAGGTATCGAAGGCGTCCACGGTACCGGTACTCGTCCCGGCGATGATCTCCGCCGCTCCGTCGCCGTCGAGATCCGCTAATGCAGGGGCGACGAACATGGCCAGACCGCCGCTGGCCTGCGGAGAGCCCGGCACCGGATCGCCCGATTGTCCGTCCCATGCCGAGAGTTGGTCGTCGTTGGGTAGCTGCAGGTCGGGAGCCAGGAGATCGATCAGTCGAGACAGGCCAGCGGTGGGCGCTGCGACAATCGGACCGTCCGGGCCGTCACCATCGAGATCGCCAACCGAGGGCCCACCGAATCCGAGCATGCTGGCCACCAGATCCTCCGAGTTGCGGTTCTCCCCGAACGCATCGGCCCGGGCGAGGTCTGTACCGGCGGTCCAGGTGAGGGGAATCGATCCCCCCGGGTCGCTGCCGTATATCGAGTTGCCGGCAGCGTCGAACACATAGAGCGGCCCCGCACCCGTGCCCACCGCCACCTCGGGCGAAGGGCTGGATGGATCGATGTCCGCGGTGACCGCAGGCATGGACACACCGCCGCCGATGGTCGGCAACAGACCGGTGGAGGCCATGCCCACCGCGACCGGCCAGCCCGGCAGATAGGCCTGGGCATCGGGATGCCGCTCGCTGACAGGGGAGGCCGACGCGGCTGTGCCGTCGGGCGAGATGGCGTAGACCCGGGAATTCCCTGCGCTGCCGGTCAACTCGAGAAGCGCAACAACGTCGGCTCCGTCACCCATCTGTGGCGATTCCTCGTATTGCTCCTGGCCGCCGATGATGATCTCGGGGCGCTCGTCACCGGTCAGGTCCGCCAGGGCGGGGGTGGCCAGCAGTTCGCCGCCCTCGTCCACCCCGGACGACTCCTGGAACACCACCTTGTGCGTGACGGGGTCCACAGATTCGATCTTCTCGGAGTCCACGACCAAGACCGGGAAACCCTCGACGGGTTCACCGTCGTGGTGCCAGGCATAGACATGGCGGTCGGCCGCGGCGGCGACGATTTCGAGATCACCGTCGAGGTCGAGATCGCCCAGCGCCGGAGACGCATAGATCGAAGCCTTTGTCCGGTTGAACTCGTCCTGGGACGAGGGGTCGTCACGTGAATAGTCGGAGTCGACCCTCATCCCGGCCAGCTCGGTTCCTTCGGCATCCCAGATGGTGACCCCGCCATTGAGGTCGGCAGCCACGATCTCGTAGCGACCGTCACCGTCGAGGTCCCCGACAGCCGGTCCGCCGAGGAGAACCGCTGCACGATGCTCCTCTATACCCTGGGCCTCTGCGGAGGCCGATTCCGTGGGCCACCAGGGACTGACAGGGGTGGACAGCGGAAATCCGTCGGGCTGAGTTCCGTCGGGATGCAGAGCCAGAATGGAACCGTGATCGGTTCCCAGGATCATCTCGGTGCTGCCGTCGCGGTCAATGTCCACGAACAGGGGCGACGATGCTCCGACACCGGGGATCGTGGCTGGGTAACCGTCCACCAGGTCGGGGTCGTCGTGGACCACGACCTGTTTCTGCATCTCCCCCACCAGTCCATCGCCCGGTCCACCGTGGGCGGTGACCTCTACGCGAAGACGCACGGCAAACCGGTCCTCATCGGGTCTACCCTCAGAATCCACTGGGGCGCCTGCCGCCTCATCCGGCAATTGGGCGGCGACCGAAGCCAGATCGAGTGTGCCCAACGCCCCGTCCAATGGTTCAGTCCGGCCGGCGTCCTCGCTGATCACCGTCCAGGTGTCGGTGGCGGGGTACTCGGGCGGCTGAAGCCCGGGGGCCCACTCCACCCGGTAGTCATATGAGTCGGCGCGCTCGGCGGCGACACTCCCGCTGATCTCCGCGGTGCCGGTTGCGGGCAGGACCTCGAACCAGGTCGGAGTATCAATCATGGCCTCGGGTGGAATAGCCCCGTCGTCGAGCGCCGCCAGGAGCTCATAGGTGTTGATTCGTCCGTAGCCGTGGATGGAATCCCAACCGGCCCGGGTGGGATAGCGCACAGTATCGATCAACGGGCTGCCCGACGGCTCACCGAAGTTGTTGGCCGGATCGACATCGTTGGGCGTCGAGAAATCGATGTCATCCGCTGTCGAGCGGACCAGCTGGAGTACCTCGTTGGCCGACAGCACGTTGTCGCCGGCGTCGCCGCTGAGCGACGGATGCGCGCTCAGACCGATCTCTCGGGCGTAGCTCTCGAGGAGGCCTACCATCCCCGACGACTGCCCAGTGGCCTCCGAGGAGCAGGAACTACTCGGAACCGAAACGAATGTGCGGCCTCCATAGTTCGTGCATCCGTTCAGTGCCAGATACCCCTCCACCGGCCCGCCCAGCAGCGCCAGCTCTTTCTCGGTCACCGAGTTCACCGCCATCGTGCGCTCCAAGGATGCTGGAAGATTCGGGTGCTTCGAAGCCTCGTCGGCCATCGATGCCACCACGACTACACCCCGGTCATACGCTTCATCGATGGCCTGCTGGGCCTGGGGCGGATTGTTCAGAGCGCCCAAAGCCTCTTGGATCACATCGGCGTCCTGATCCAGGGCATAGAACACACCGGCGGCGAATCGGCCCGCGTCGGCCACAAACGAGTCGCTGACCCGAACAGGCAGGAACTGACAGCCCGGACAGTTGCCCACCGACCCATCTCCGTTGGCTGCGGCCACCGAGCCGCGGGCCTGATTGGTTCCGTGGCCGTAGTCGACGGTATCGAATGGGTTGTTGTCGCCGTACAGGAAATCCCAGCCGGAGATGTCATCGACATAGCCGTCGCCATCGTCGTCGACTCCGTCGGAATAGACCGGGTCCAGAATCAAGTCCTCCGGGTCAGCGGTCCCGTTGCCGTTGAGGTCATCCAGCGGTTCGAAATCAGTGATGTTGAACACGCCGTCGCCGTTGCAGTCTCCATCAGCCTGCTCCTCAACACACGGTGGCGGAGCTTCGACCAGGTCGATGTGGGCCTCAGTGGCCAGATCGGCCATGGCCTCAGCGTTCCGCCACTTGATACCCGAGTCGAGCACCGCGATCACCACCTCAGGAGATCCAAGAGTCAGACCGAAGGCCAGGTCGACCGCCGAGCCCTTCTGCCCGCAGTGGTTCTGCGGAGAGTCGAACAACTCCGGGCGCTCATCTCGTCGTGAGGTTCGCTTGTAGTCCTCGACATCGAACTCCGCGGGGAGGCTGCCGGGCTGGTCATCGGGCCCGTAGCGCCACTGGGAACAGTCCAGGGTCGCTGCCGCGTCGTCCTGCGCGCCGGCGGTGGCTGGCGGAAGCGACACCGCTACCGCACCGACCAGCACGGACAAAATCACCAAGAGGCGGACCCAGCGGACCAACATCCGAGGCTGAGGAAACAGTTCCAATGGTCGGGTCATGCGAAGAACCATACGAGGTGATGGCGCAAGGAGAGGAAGCGCCGGGCGACTACCCGTGGGGCCATCCTCGCTCCAATCGCTGAACCAGTCGCGCTACC
>JAUXGW010000019.1 GCA_030621865.1 Actinomycetes bacterium | reverse complement strand
GAGGGTCGGGACGGAACGTCACCGGCAAACTGAGGGGTGATGTCGAGGCTCGGCCAATCCGGATCGGCCTGACTGTCGTGGTTTCGCTCATCTGGATCGCCGCACCGATTCTGGCGCTGACGACCGCCGGTGGCGGGGTCCCGGAGACCTTCGCTGTTCTAGTCGGGATTACTGCAGCTGGGTGGGAGGAGGCCATGGGGCCAGATGGTGTCTTGGTCGCAGAACACCCCGGCCAGTTGGGTATCGGTCACGTTGGCCCCAGTCAGATTGGCCGCGGTCAGGTCGGCTCCCAGCAGGTCGAATCCAGATAGCCTCATTCCCTGGAGCAACTGTTCGGAGAGGTCGACGCCCTGGAAGTGGTTGCCATCAGAAGCGGATCTGAGCTGCTGAGCGTTCCCGGTCTGCAGGATCGACCGGGATATTTTGCTCGGCCAGGAGGGCGGAGGTGAATGCCAGGATCGCGACTGCCACCAGCGCCACGCCGACGGCGGCCCGCAGCTTGTAGTCGAATTGATTCCCGGCGTCCGGTTTCTGCTGTCGAAGGCTGCTCCCACGAATCAGGACAGCGCCGGCCAGGAGAAGCCCGACGGCAAAGATGGCGATGGTGCCGGCAGCCCCAACGTTTTCCAACAAGTCGATGAACACCCAGATGGCAGCTACGGCGATCACGGTGCTTGTGATGAACGTCATCACCCGCTTGGAAATCCAGCGCCTCTTGGCCATGCCGTGTGTGACGGGGGCGACCCGAGCTTTGTCGGCACTTGCGTCGGTCTGTCCTGACCCCTCGGCGGTCATCGGGTCGGGTGCTTCGTCAGCGTCAGCATCGTTGCTCATGTGCCGACGATACGACGGTTTCTCCAATGCGGACACGAATGAACATGGCGATGATGTTGGAAGGGGGCCGGGGGTGGCTTCAGTCGAGCTGGCGGTCGTTTCTGGGGACTCGAACCACCGTCCCCAAGTGTCACCATGGCTACAGCGGCTGGCGGTTTACCCAAGGCCGGGCCGGCCAAGCAGAACTCGATACCGGCCCTGGATGCGGCTTGTTCGCTGACCTCGTTTACAATACGCGGAACTTTCCGCGGCCCATTTCGCGGAAATCCCGCCCGAGTAGCTCAGATGGAAGAGCAGCTGTCTTGTAAACAGCAGGTCAGGAGTTCGATTCTCCTCTCGGGCTCGTTGTTGGTTTCCCGAAGTTGCCCGCCGGTTGATTGAGCGCCCCTGCCGGCGCAACCGGAGCGATCCACGTCCCCCAAAGAATCTTTTTGGTGTCGAACGCAGAATCCGTGGGTAGGCTCTCGCAGGTTGCCGGCCATGGGGGCCCGGCCACGGGGGACAGAGCATGAGTAAACTGTCGATTCAAGCCGAGTCGAATATGGCCGCGGGTTCCTGGAGTGGGATGCAGTCGATGGTCTCCGTTTCTGGAGCTGTCGCGTCGCGCCGTCGGCGCTGGGCCAGTTGGGTCGCGCTCACGGCTGTGATCGCCGCCCTGCTCGTGCCGGTGGGTCGTTACCAGGCGGACGCAATCGTGGATCCTTCGGCAGGCTTGATTGATCGCGAGCCAATCACCGCTCCGGGTGAACTCGGTGAAGAACCGTTGACCAGCCTGCAACACGGGGACCCACTCGAATCGACTGTGCTGGTGGGTGAACCCGAAGCCAACGGGCAAGGTTCCGCGCAACTGGAGCACGAACTCGAGATCCCCGCCGGCCGCGCAGGTGTGCAGCCTGAACTCGCCCTGGGTTATGACTCCGGATCGGGAAGCAGCTGGATTGGCGAGGGATGGGACCTGTCGGTTGGCGAGATCACCCTCGATACGCGATACGGCGCCCCTCGATTCAGTGCATCCCTCGAGACCGAGACGTACATGCTCGACGGCGAGCAGCTTCACCCGACAGCGGTGAGGAGCGATTTTGAGGCGCGCGTGCCCAACCGCAGCGACTTCACCCGTCGGGTTGAAGATGAGTTCGAGCGGATCGTCCGACACGGAACTGCTCCGGGCAACTACTTCTGGCAGGTCACCGACTCCGACGGCACCGACCGCTGGTATGGCGGCTCTCCTGCTGGTTTCGATGCCACGGCTGTCCTTGCCGACCCGGCTGGAAACGTTTCCCGATGGGGTCTGGTCTATGTCGAGGACATCAGCGCGAATGTGATGCGGGTTGCCTATGAGCGCCCGACGCCCCAGATCGGTGCGAGCGCCGCCGCAACTGGCGTATCGCTGTATCCATCCACGATCAGCTACACCGGATCGGTTGCCGCTGCGCCGGCCAAGGATGATCCTCCCTATCAAGTCCGCTTCATTCGTCGTTCGGACCGCAAGGACACCCAGGTGGATGCCGGCGGTGGCGCGCTCGATGTCACCGCGGATCTGCTCGACCGAGTCGAGGTCTGGTACGGAGCTCCAGTCGCCGCTGGATGGCGGAATTACGATCAGCTCGTCCGGGCCTACAAGCTGGACTACAACCTCGATGGACCATTCGGGAAGACACTTCTCACAGGGGTGGAACAGTACGGTCGCAGTTCGGAAGCGGAACCTTTCGCATCACCTGGCTTCCAGCCGTACGCAACCCACACATTCGACTATTTCGACGAGGTGACAGACGGCAACGGTGCCTACACCGGCTTCTCCGATGCCGTCACCTGGTCAACCGAAACCGACGACATCTTCAGGGAAGGTGACCTTCCCACGGTCGGCACCAGTGTCCTGGGTTCTGCGACCACCATCGGTGGTGACGGTGGCGCCTACATCGGATTCAATCCGGCTGTGCCGAGCAAGCAGGGTTCCTTCGGTGGCTCATTCATGATCGAAGGTGCCCAGTCGGACTCGCTCACCGAGTTCTTCGACATCAACGGCGACAACCTTCCCGACAAGGTGTTCCGGTCAAGTTCTGACATCAAGTACCGACTCAACACTGCCGACCCGTCGCTGCCAATTGCCCAGCAGGTGACCTTTGGGCCAGTAACGACGTTGTCCGGGATCGACAGCCTGTCCAAGGAAGTCGACTTCGGCATCAACCTCAGTGCCGAACTCCATTTCGGGGTCTCGGTGCAGCTGGCGACCGGACTGAACTTCGCCTTCGGCGACCGCTGGTTCAGTGACGTCAACGGCGACGGACTTCCCGACTTCGTCAAGGACGGCAGGGTCTTCTTCAACAAAGTCGGTGATGACGGAGCTCCATCATTCGTCGAGTCGGCAGCCGAGACTCCGATCCCCCTGGACGACTTCACATCGCCTTATGCCAACTCCGCACCGAACATCGACGGCGTCGGCAACCTCGCTGACCGTCAAAGGGAGATGGCCCCGCTGATCGACACGGTTCGCCGTTGGGTTGCCCCGTACTCCGGAACCATTGACATCGATGGCACCGCAGCGTTGACTCCTCCCGGAACCGATCCCTATGTCGGTGACGGCGTGGTGGTCACGGTCCAGCAGGCAGGAAACCAGATCTGGAGTCAGTTCCTCAACGGTGCCGGATCGTCTGCCACCCATGACCTGACCGCAAGCGTGACGGCGGGCCAGGCAGTCTATTTTCGGGTCAATGCCGTCGATGACGGTGCCCGGGACAAGGTCACGTGGAATCCGGCAGTCACCTACACGACCGTTGATGCTGCTGCGAAGGACGCCAACGGACTTTCGGAATCTGCGTACTCGGCGGAGGGCGACTTCACGCTCGCCGGCATTGGCGAGGCCAGCACTGATCTGCCCCTGGCGGGCAAGCTCGCGTTTTCCGCTGACATCGTTCAGACCGGATACCTGAGTGATGACGCGCGTGTCGTGTTTCGCCACCGGAACTGGGACACCGGTGCCGTTACAGAGGAAGTTGTCGATCTCGCCGGCAGTCTTGCAGCCGACGGTGGTGCAGACTTTGCGCCTCCGGCGGCACCGATCACCGAAGCACTGAGCGCGGAGATCACCTCCAACGCACCACGCCTCGCTGATCCCGACAATGGCGTCACCGCGCAGGCCGACTGGGTTTCGTTCAGCATCGAGTCCGATTCTCCGATTGATCCGAACGCCATCAGCGTGGAGCATCGCCTGCACTACACGGAGTTTGCCCCGGGCCAGGTCCAGGATCTCGATCCGGCGACCTACCCGGACGTGCCACTGCTCGCGACCACCGAGCTGTATCCGGATGCATCTGGTGGCATCGGCGTGCTCGATGCCCCTCCCGGTGCATGGGTTCCCGGCGCCACCGAAGACGTAACAGTGGCTGCCTCGGTGTCCGGCGGCACAGGAGACGGCGGCACGGCGGTGCTCAGCGTAAAGACGCCTGCCGGCTTGGTGGCGAAGCAGTCGTTTGCGGTTGGCGGCGCGGTGCTGGGTGGAAGCACCAACCTGGACATCGAAGCCACCAAGGATGTTCCCCACTGGATTGAAATCACGGTTCAGGATGGCTCCCTGGGTCAACGTCTGCTCACCAGCACCGTGGAGGTGACAAAGGACGATGGCGGGGTGGCGCCTCCGTTCCCCGGAGTCCAGCACGTTCGACGTTGGGCGGGTCCGCAGTCCTACTTCCAGCTCGGCCATCGAGGTTGGGCAGTGGCCGGATACAACGCCGGTGCAGCCCCAGTGGATCCGAACAACATTGCGCCCCTCGCGGAGTCAGCCTTCGTGGTCGACACCGGTGCGACTGCCAGCACTCCCAGCAAGGACAACCTGGACGACATCGGTGCCGAACCGGCCTACGCATATGCCCCTCTCGGGATCGAGCCGGACGACGGATCTGCTGGTCTCCTGCCCGCATGGCGTCTGGACCGGGCCAGCGTTTCGGCGACAGCAACCGAACTGCGGTCCTCGAGACTCGGCCTTGACAGCATCGTGGGCACGGACACGGCTGCTTCCACTACCGGACGACCGGCCTTGCAGCGGCTGGGAATCGGAGGGCCGGGGATTTCCCTGGCGGTCGGCCTTGGTGTGGGTGTCACGGGTGGAGTGTCGCCGTCGTGGGGCGTGCGCGACCTCGTGGACGTCAACGGCGACGGTATCGCCGATGTGGTCACCGACGGAGGTACGACCTACACGATGCCCCGCGGTGGAACCGACGCCACGCAGGCCGGAAGCAGCATCTCGGGTTCGAACGCAACCGCGTTCGATACCCAGTTCGCTTTCGGCGGGGGCATCGGCGGATCACCCGTGGCCTTCTCGACGAGTTCAAGCGGTGACGGCCCAACGTCTCAGGACACGTCGGGCGGGGCCGATGCAACTGGCCAGCCGGGCGCTCCCGCAACCGCAAATGGCGGGCACGCGGCGGAAAAGACAAGAGGATTCAACATCGGCCTTGGTGCCGAGGTGATGGCCCGCTGGACCAACCCCGTGGATGGCGACGTCAGCGACATCAACGCCAACAATTCGGATCTTCCAGGACCGGAGCCGCTGCGCGAACGTCAGCTCGTTGATGTCAATGGTGATGGACTCCCTGATGTCGTGGAAGTGTCCAACTCCAAGGTTGAGGCCTACCTCAACACGGGTTACGGGTTCAGCGACACTCCCGTTCTGTGGGGCGGGGGAGCACTCGAGGGCAGCAAGACGCTCAGTGGAACACTGAGTCCCGGCCTCGGCTTCAACGTGAACGCCTATGAATTCGGTGGCGGTATCTCCTACAGCGAGGCGGTGACCTACTCGAGGTTCTCCTGGGTGGATCTCGACGGCGACGGAGTACTCGACCGGCTTCGCAAGAATGGCGAACAGGGCGGAGACATTCGAGTCGCCTGGGGTAATGCCCGCGACACTGCGTCGGAGCTGGTCTACGGCCAGCCTTTCGTCGGAGAGGTGGACCTCAACGAACCAGACGGCAACAACAACGGCGCCATCCAGACTGGCCCGCAGATTTCCCAGTCCCGAAACTCCGGTCTGGCCGGCGGTGCGGACTTCACGATCAGCATCGGACCTCTCTGCCTCGTGGCTTGTTACCTGATCATCAACCCCGGCGTTCATGTGAGCGGCGACGTTTCCCGCACACAGATCCAGATGACCGACGTCAATGGCGACGGGTACCCGGACTCGGTGCGCAGCCGCGATGACGGAACACTAGAGGTGCGGTTCAACCTGCGGGGTCGCACCAACCTGCTGGAGACGGTTCACAACCCGATCGGTGGATCCATTGACATGGATTACACGAGGACGGGGAACACGACGGACCAGCCGACCTCCCAGTGGCTGCTCTCCGAAGTGCGCGTCAACGATGGCCGTCCGGGCGACGGCTCCGACGTCCAGAGCTCGAGCTTCGAGTACGAGGGCAACGTGTTCGACCGCCTCGAGCAGGTCTACCTCGGGCACTCGCGCATCGTGGAGCGTCAGCACGGAGATCCCGCGGCCGATGGAAGCCTGGGACCGGTGCTTCGCACCATTGAGCGCGAGTATCGCAATGACTCCGTGTTCCACACCGGCCAACTCACGCTTGAACGCATCAGTGATGGCGACCTTGGCCGGCCGTTCTATGAGAGAACGGCTGAATGGTCACTGGTTGGAGTTGGCGGCACCGCAGCACCGGGATCGTTCCCGGCTGCGAACACAGCTTCACGGGTCGCGCTGCTCCCGCTGGCACTGTCGCCGAGGATCACAAAGGAGAAGCAGCGCTGGTTCGACGCCGATGCGGATGAACAGTTCAGTCAGTCGACCTACACCTACGACGATCTCGGAAACGTCCTGACGGTTGCAGATGTCAACGAGGACGAGGCCTCCGAGGACGACACGTTCACTGCGATCACCTATTCACAGTGCAGGGCTCCCCTCGGTACGAGTCCTGCCGACACGTGGGTGAGCGTGCCGGCCACGGTTGTCGTGCATGCCGGGCTGGATGCCAATGGGAGTGTTGTGCGCTCCCGTGACGGCTCACTGGACCTGTGCCTGAATGCCGTGCCAATCCAGATCAATGAGATGGTGGACGCCTCCACGACAGCTGTAACCGAACTGACCTTTGATCAATACGGGTCCTACGACTCGGTTACATATCCGGAGAACGGCGCGTCACCCAGTGGCGCTGCCGGCAACCGCTATCGCGTTGACTACACCTACGACGCCGACCGCTTCACGGACATCGCCAAGGTCGAGGACAGCCACGGGATCACTTCGGAAGCCACCTTTGATCCGTTCACCGGGCGACTGGCGACTCGTCAGGATCCGAACGGCAATGCCACCTCGTACAGCTACGACGCGAACAATCGCCTCGCGAAGATTGTTGCTCCGAAGGAGGCGGCCTCACACGCCGCCGGCGGTGATGCCACCGTGGAGTTCCAGTACTTCCCCGCGAGCGGTGCCGCCCACGCATATGCCGTGGCGCGTCACGTTGACCCTGAGGGTGGTGACCAGATCACCACCGCAGCGTTCGTGGACGGACTCGGTCGAGTCACCCAGCGCAAACAGGACGCGTCTGTGTTCGTCGCTGCCGGGGACGCCTCCGTTGACGTGATGATCGTCGAGGGTGCAGTCGAGTTCGACGCCCTGGGACGCGAAACCCGCGAGTGGTATCCGATCACTGAGCCCCTGGTCGATGGAGGCGGCGCCACACCGCTTGGTGTCTACAACCTCGGGAGTTCCGCTATCGCGCCGACGGCCCGTTCATACGACGCGCTTGATCGTGTGACCGTGACGACCTTGCCCGACGGATCCGAAACCGAAACCCGCTACGGCATCGAGCAGTTGAACGGAGCGGGACCACAGTTGTTCGCTCCGACTGCGATCGATCCCATGGGCAAGCAGATTCAGACGTTCCGCGACGTCCGTGGACTGGTTCACGCAAACGTCGAGTCCCCCCTGGATGTTGATGCCGCAGGTGACAGCTACCTGGCCTCGGTGGGTACAACCGGGGACCTTGTCACTTCGTATTCCTATGACGCACTTGGAAGGCTGACTTCGGCAACTGATCCCGAGAACGCAGTCACAACCCACACCTACGACATGCTCGACCGGATGACCTCGATCGACACACCGGATGCGGGCCTGCTGGAACGTGAGTGGAGTCCGGCTGGTTCCATGGTGGCGGAGATCGATGGAGAACAGAGGGCGGCCGGTCAGAGGACTACTTGGACCTTCGACCGGGATCGCCTTGTGGAGATCGATTACCCCGGTGACGACATCGACGTTTCCTACGCCTACGACTCGGCACCGATTCCGGATGCCGAAGCCCTCGACGTTGCCGCGCCGTCATCGGGTGGTGCGTCAAATCAGATCGGACAGATCGCGGCGATCACCGACGGTGCCATGAAGCGGGTGTTCGAGTACGACGAAGACGGAAACTCGCGTGCCGAGCACACGACCATGTTCACCAATTCCCATGACCCGGCCGAGCCTGAGGCCACGACGCACCGAACCAGCTGGGAATACGACAGCTTCAGCCGTGTTCGATCGCTGACCTATCACGACGGCGAGGTCGTGGACTACACCTACGACTCGGGCGGCATGGTGGAATCAGTTCTGGGAACAACTCCGGATCCGGCCACCGGGCCCGTTCCGACAGGCATGACCACCTATGGAGAAGAGCGCCTGAACGAGATTGGTCCGTTCACCTACGTGGAGTCCCAGCAGTACGACGAGTTCCTCAGGCCCGCCTATCGCCGCACCGGAGGCAACACGGAGACCGTGTACGAATATGACGACACGCGGCTCTGGTTCGCCGGTCAAACCACAACCGCTGCTGGTGATCGCGAGGTTCAGGACCTGAGCTACACCCACGACCGCGTGGGCAATGTGATGGAGGAAGTCAACGACTTGCCGACACCCACACCGAGCCAGCCGGAAGGTCCGGCCACCCACTCGTGGAACTACGATCCCTACTACCGCTCGGTTGCAGCCACAGGTTCCTACGTTGGTCCCAACAAAGCGGGCAAGGATGACCGCGGGTTTGCCTACACGGCCGACTACGCACCGAATGGCCGCCTGCTCGCCAAGACCCAGGTGGCGGTCACCGGAGCTTCCAATGTGGAGGATCTGCTGGCGTCGCCTGCGGTGGCTCCGGCGGCAGCGTTGGTCTCCACGAACAACGACACCACCACCACGACCGACACGGCCACAACCGAGAAGCCTGCAAAGAAATCGGGTGGGAACCAAGGTGGGAAGAAGAAGGGTGGTAACCCGCCAGGTGGCCCGACCGATGACGGGGACTGTGATCAGCCGACCAATGGCGGTGGCGGTGACGCCGGCCAGGACACGCAGATCACCTACACCCTCGATGACCTGGAGTACTCGGCGGACCAACCGCATCAGCTGATCCGCTCTGCCTCCCGCGACTACAGCTACGACCTGAACGGCAACATGACCGGATGGGTCGAAGACTGCACCAGCAACAGCTCTGAAAAGGTCCGTGTTGTCACCTGGGACGCAGCTCGAAGAATGTCATCAATCAGCGACGGCGACACGGGCAACTCGGCAACCAGGTACCGCTACAACGCTGAGGGAACCCGGGCAATCGAGCGGGGCCCCGGCGGCGAATACTCCTTCGTCAATGATGTCTGGACTGGCATCAACGAAGGCACCGCCTGGAAGCACGTCTTCATCGGCAACGAACGTATTGCCCTGCGGCGCTGGACCGGTGTTGATCCCACAATCGTGTGTCTGCAGCCGGGTGATCCAACGGTGGATGCAAACGGTGACCCGATTCCGGATCCGTGTGAGGGAACGACGATCTGTCTGGCCGAAGACGACACTCTCGTGGCCTGCCCGGATGAGCCGACCATCTACTTCCTGCACACTGACCTTCTGGGGAGCACGCGCTCGGTGACCGATGAGCACGGGGTGCTGTTCGAACACCTCGAATACCTGCCCATGGGTCGTCCCTGGATTCGCAACGGCAGCGCGAGCAACCGAACGCCTTACCGGTATGCCGGTGGTTGGCACGACTCCACATATGAACTCGTGAGCTTCGGCGCTCGCTGGTTCGAACCGCGGGAACAGCATTTCTACGGTACGGATCCGGTTTTGGTCGATGAGCCCACATCAGTGATCGACACTCCGTCGCTCATGTCGGCCTACAGCTACGCCGCGAACAATCCGGGGACCCTTGTGGACACCGACGGCCGCGAACCGACATTCACACCGAAGAACCGTCACTTCGTGAAGGGTGTGAGCGATGCCCCGTCGAAGTTGTCGGACCGCTCGAAGCGCCTTGACTCGATCACGACCGTTCTGGCGTTTGACTTCAAGGACGGGGAGTTCCAGCGGTTCCGGCTATTCGGTAAAGCCCTCAAGGACAATCGCACGGATGACTCCGCCAACCAGGTCGCCAACGGAGGTGTCGGCCAGCCTGCGCCGGCCGATGGAGACCAATCGACTTCCGGGGACTCGTCCGAGGAAAGCGATGAGGTGGATCTCGGCCTGGATGGCGGTTCGCTCTCGAGGAGCTCTTCCAGCAGTTCCTTGTCGGATTCGAGTTCGTTGTCTGACTCGCTGGATGGATCCTCCTCGCTGGAGGGCAACGATTCGGGCGAAGGCGGCATAAGGGACTCGGTTTCGGACAGCAGTACCGGCAGCGGGCTCACGAGTTCTTCGTCGAGTGTGTCCGGTACTGATCTCGGCGATGTGGACATGTCCAGATTCGAGTGAACCCTCGGCTGACGGACAGTGGACATCATTGGTGGCAGGCGCGGTCGAAAGCAGGCGCGTAACCGGTTCACCGGCCCCTCAGATGCGAAGATACCGGCGATGGCCGAAGTGGATTGTTCGCAGGTTCCGGGTGGCACACTTGGTTCCTGAAAACATCAGCCGACTGGCCGCGATATGTGGCGACGTTTCACGAACGACACCCCGGAATCACCGAAGCACTTCTGAGTCGCAGCCGTAACGACGCGCAGGACAATCCCTATGAGTGGGCTGCGCGACGGGTGACCAATGTTGAGACGGTCCTGGATGTCGGTTGCGGAAACGCTCCGATGGCCCCGCGTCTTGCGAACTGGGTCGGCCTCGACCTGTCAGAACCCGAACTGGACCTTGCCCGGAGCTCGGGACGAACCCCTCTGGTGTGCGGTCACTCCGATGCCCTGCCGATGGCGGATGGTTCGGTGTCGACGGTGCTTGCTGTCATGTCGTTGATGGTGGTGGACGACCCGGCGAGGACATTGCTCGAAGCGGCCAGAGTGATGCGCAGTGGCGGTGTCATGGTGATCGTGCTCCCTGCCCACCGGCCGGTGAAGATCGGCGACGTGGCCCGTTTCGGATCACTGCTGGCGGTCCTCGGACGGCCAATGCTGCCGTTTCCCCATCCCGAGGTGAGTCAGAAGCTCCAGGAATTGCTGGGTGGCGCCGGCTTGGAACTGACTGAAGATGTCCGCAGCAGGTTCGAGTATTCCATCGCTGAAGACACTGATGCCGACCTGCTGATCGAATCCCTGTATCTCCCGGGCGTTCCGCATCGCCGCGTCAGGGCGGCGCGGGCGGTCGCGAGAAGATGGGTCGGAAGAAGTGTCGGACTGCCCCTGCGGCGAGTTGTGGCGCGAAAAGTGGACGGGTCTCGGGCTCGGCGATCGAGGATGTAGCCACCACTGGCGGCGGGGCAACTGACCCCGACTGACCTTGGAGCCGTCAAGTGGGGAGTTGAGGCGACTACAGTTTCGGACATGGCCTCCACGCAGCGACCGCGTAATCCGCGGCGCCAGCCGTCAAACTCGGATGCCGCTTCACGCGGCCTGATTCTCATTGTTGTCGCCATTGCCCTCGGCGCCATTCTTCTCTGGAAGGGTGGTCTTGTCGGCTTTGATCCCGACGGGAGCAGCGTGGACATCGGGGAGGGATCCGCAACCACCGAAACCACGGCTCCGACAGACGAAACAACCACCACAGCGGCTCCCGACGTAACTGTCGCTCCCGCGCAGGTGAAGGTTGTGGTGGCAAATGGTGCTGGAGTGTCCGGTTTGGCCGGCGCAAGCGCCGACTACCTGGCCACGCAGGGATACACCAACTCTGTTGCCACTGACGCTCCCGCGCAGGTCCCCACCACCAAGGTCTATGCAGCCGAGGGGTTTGAAGGTAATGCCACGGTGATCGCAGGCCTGTTCAAAGTGGATCCGGCAACAATCGAACCCATTCCGCCGGAGCCGGTGGCGGGTGATCAGCCAGCCGATGCTGGTGTGATTCTGGTGCTCGGACCCGATGCGGAGGCGACGGTTGCCGAGGCCGGCGGGGATGGCACGGATACCACCGGCGGCACCGACACGACTGTTGCCGACACCAGTACCACCAGCACGACCAGCGGCACCTGAGCTGAGCTCACTGCATCAACTGGTCGCGTAGCCAATCTGCCGGAGTCCGCTGGTTCACGATTTCCCGCAGTTGGGTTGCCCGGAACTCTCGTTCGTCAGCTGCGCGATCCAGACACTTGCTGAGGACCTCGGCCGTCTGGGCAACGTCGAAGGGGAATACCTCATCGGCCGCTTCCTGGAGTTCTGCGAACGCGCCTGCCTGATCCGAAAGTGCCAGTTGGCCGTGGTTCTGGTTCACAGCCGGCCCTTCCTTCGCCACCAGGTTGAGCCCGTCCCGGATCGGGTTCACCAGCAACACGTCGTAGATCATGAGCAGCGCAACAGATCGTGCAAAGTTGTCGTCGGTCATGAGCGATACCGGAGTCCACGAATCCGTGCCCCAGCGGTCGTTGACCGCCTCCGCTGCTTGCTCCACTTCCTGTCTGTAGAGCGCGTAGGCGGGAACGTTCTCGCGTGACGGATAACAAGTGGCCAGAAAGACCACGGCACCACGAAGATCGGGACGGGATTCGAGCAGGCGATTGAACGAGTCGAATCCTCGAACGATGTTCTTGGACAACTCCATGCGATCCACACGCGCGATGATCCTTCGGCCACCGGCGAGCTCCTCGAGATCCGCACGGGCACTGATGCACTCATCGCTTTCGGCCACTCGCTGGAGGCTGGAAAGGTCACTGCTCAGTGTGGCCTCGAATGTGGACACATCCCGGTTGCCCAGTCGTCTCTGGGTTGCCCGGTAGTTGGATGACCAAGTACCGGTGTGGAATCCACAGGCATCGTGTCCAGCGAGACCCCGGAGCATTTCGTCCATGGCTCCGGGCGGTATCACCCGGGCGCCGTCCGGCCCCGCGAACGGTGTGTGATGGAAGTGGACAAGCCGGAGATCATCACGTTCCGAACGGATTTCCGGGGCCAGAAGAGTCAGGTGATAGTCCTGAATCAGCACAGTGGCATTCCGTGGGGCGTGCTCCACGACTGCCTCGGCAAAGGTGCTGTTCACCTTGCGGTAGTTGTCCCAGGCTTCCCACCAGTCTGCGTCGTATGACGGATCCCTCGTGAGGTCGAACAAACCGTGATGGACGAACCAGAGCGTGGAGTTGGAAATCACGTCGTAGTAGTCGCTGTAGATCCTCGGCTTGACCGTGAGAAGCCGTGCGGACAGACCGTCCGCGGTGGCGATTCCGTCGCCCTCTGCCGCAGCTTGTTGGTCAGCCTTGCTCAGTGCCGCAGCTATCCAGGTGGCCCTGCCCTGTTCCACGAGGGGCACAAGTCCGGATACCAATCCTCCACCACCACGACGGCCAACCAGGTCGTCACCTTCAAGGCTGAAGGTGATTGGTCCCCTGTTGGAGGCGATCACCACCGGTCGCTCTTTGGGTTCCTCTTTTTTGCGGGCCACCGAGTCAGCCTATGCGGCACTGGATTGGCTCAATTGAATCCGGGCGAGATCTAGGCTTCGAGAGTGAAGTTGCTGGTGGCGCCCGACAAGTTCCGCGGGACCCTCTCCGCGAGCGAGGCAGCCACGGCATTGTCAGGACCGTTGGAGGCGATGGGGCATGAGGTGCGGACCCTGCCGCTCGCCGATGGTGGCGAAGGCACGCTCGAAGCTCTGGGTGGATCCAACCGTACAGACCGTGTCACCGGCCCGCTGGGTGATCCAGTTGACGGGCGCTGGCGACTGCGTCGCCGCCGCGCGGTGATCGAGATGGCTGCTGCCTCCGGAATTGCCTTGGTGGGGGGAGCCGAGCACAACGATCCGCTCGCTGCATCCACGCGGGGAACAGGCGAACTGATCGCGTTGGCGATCGAAAGTGGGGCCAGGGACATCGTGGTCGGGGTCGGCGGATCGGCATCCACCGACGGAGGCCAGGGAGCAATCGAGGCTCTCTTTCCGATCAGCAGAGTCAAAGGAGTCGATCTCCGCGTTGCTTGTGACGTGCGAACGAAATTCCTGGATGCCGCCGTGGTATTCGCTCCGCAAAAGGGTGCGTCACCCAAACAGGTGGAGTTCCTGCAGCGCCGCTTGGAAAGTCTTGCTGGTAGCTACGTTGAGCAGTACGGGATCGACGTGTCCGAACTCGAGGGATCAGGTGCAGCAGGTGGGCTGGCAGGGGGACTGGCAGCGCTGGGAGCGACACTGGAAGGCGGGTTCGACCTCGTGGCGGAACACGTGGGGCTCGACGAACACATTGAGTGGGCCGATGCGGTGATCACCGGGGAGGGGATTCTCGATGCCGAATCCTTCGACGGCAAGACGGTTGGAGGTGTGCAGGAAATGGCGGACACGGCCGGGGTGACGGTGCTGGCGGTCGTCGGAGCCGCCTACGACGGCGCGCAGGAGCGCCTGCCCACTGTCTCCCTGACAGATCGCTACGGCAACGAGGCTGCGCTCGAAGACGCAGCCAGCTGTATCTCGGACTCCGCAGGCGCAGTTCTCGAACTGTTGGGGTGAGCCTCGAGGTATTCAGCAACCTCGATCATCGGAGGGCGTTCGGCAGATCCCACCTCGACTGTGTCTGCTCCCGGAATGCTCAATTCGGCCAGCACCGGTGCCAGGTCCCGATCAGTCCTGCGCAGGATGGTCTGCATGATTGCCATGGCCTGGGGACCGAGATCACGCAGTGAACGGTTGCGGTGTTCACGCTGATCCAGGTCAACCTGTGCGATCACCTCTGCCCCCTCAGAGCGAACCAGATCGATCAACAAGCCGATCTCCACCCCGTAGCCCTCCACGAATGGCAATCGTTCGAGGGCCGAGCGGTGACCGCCGTATTCACCGGAAAGTGGTTGCCGAAGGTGTGCCAACTCCGGGAACAGAAGAGAAAGCAAAGGTCGGGCGACGAGTTCGGTGACCCGGCCGCCGCCCTGGCCTCCGTTGTCCGGGCGGTCGTAGAAACCCTTGGAGAATTGAATCCGCGCTTCGGTGAGCAGAGGTCCGAGAACTCCTGAGACCATGTGTGAGTCGAAGTTCCTCAGGTCAGCGTCACACCAGACCACGATGTCACCGCGGGAAACAAGCAGCGACTTCCAGAGAACCCCACCCTTGCCGTGGCCCTCGCCGTAATCGGGGAGGACATCGGCAGAGGCCACAACTGACGCTCCGGCCTCGCCGGCGATAGCGGCGGTGTCATCGGTGGAGTGGTCGTCGATGACGAGCAGTTCGTCCACCAACCCGGTGGAGACCAGGTCCCGGTCAAGTGACGCAACGATCGCACCGATTGTGGGCGCCTCGTTTCGAGCGGGCAGACAGACAGACACGGAGCTGTCGCCCTTGGACTCCAACAGGAGCCTGAGGGGAAAGTCTCGGTGGTGATAGGTGCGGGGTGCACCCGCCTCCATGTGGTCCGCTTGTGCGGCAACCATGAAGTGCCTCCTCGGGGAACCAACCTGGTTCCTGTCGTATCGCCAGACCGCGCCAGCGGTACAGACAGGTTCAACGTAGCAAAGTCGCGGTTGTTCCCGACATCGCGATTGTTTTTCCGGGAAAGCACCGGGAATGCGATGGTGCCGCTGCGTGTTTAGACTTTCATCATGGCTGTCCGCATCCGAATCCCGACCACCCTTCGCACCCTGACCGGCGGCGAGTCCATCGTCGAGGTGGACGGCACCACCGTGGCCGAGTCCCTTGCGGCTCTGGAAGCGTCGAACCCCGGGTTCCAGGACCGTCTCTTCGATGAAGATGGCTCACTACGGCGATTTGTGAACGTCTTCGTGGCCGATGATGACGTTCGTTATCTTGACGGCGTCGACACGGCGGTTCCCGATGGTGCAGAGATCTCGATCATTCCTGCGGTCGCCGGCGGCTGAAACACCGACACTCCCGGTAGTGGCACCCCTCGGTTCTTCCGGGGCTGGAGTTGGGGCATCAGCCAACCCGCCGATTGGCTAGCCTCAACACTCGTGAGATCGGATCGCCAAGGGCCCCCAAGTCACAGCGGTAGCGTTCGTTGATGCAGCGTTGGCCGATTGCGGCAAAATCCAGTCCATCGGCTGTGGCCGGCGTGCTGCTGGCAGGGGTGCTTTCGATCCTGATTTTGCTGGCGGGTCCCCTGGCCGTCGGAGCGCAGGAAGTCGAACCCGCTCAGGTCACCGAGGACTCGCCATTCATTGTGTTCGGCAGCTTCAACGCGGTCGTGGACGGCGCCCGCGAGCCGGTCGAAGGCGTGGCGGTCAGTGTTGCCACCGAAGACGGCAAAGTCGTGGGGGAAACCACGAGTGATGATGCCGGCCAGTGGGAAGTAGGGGTGCCGGCCGACGGTGCCTACGTGGTGACCGTTGATGACGCCACCCTTCCCGACAGTCTGGTTCTGGGCGCCGCCGCTGAGCGCACGGTGGAACTGACCAACGGTCGCGTGCGCGTAGGAGCCCTGTTCCCCATTGAGGCCGGCACAGGACCCGCTGGGGATACCGGCGACGGCAACGAGTCTTCTGCGGCCTCCGGCGACACCGGCCGCTCCGGGGTTGAGCGGTTCCTCCAGTTGCTGGTGGAGGGCATTCGCTTCGGCCTGCTGCTCGGAATGATGGCGATTGGCCTGTCATTGATTTTCGGCACGACCGGCCTCACCAACTTCGCTCACGCCGAAATGGTCACTTTCGGTGCGCTCGCTGCCTTCTTCTTCAACGTCATCCTTGGGTTGCACATCATCCCGGCGGCGATCCTCGCCACGATTTCGGGTGCCCTGGCCGGCGCGGCTCTGGACTGGGGTCTGTTCCGTCGGTTGCGCAATCGCGGTGCGAGCCTGGTCTCGCAGCTCGTGATCACGATTGGACTCTCGATCTTCCTGCGCTACTTGTTCCTCTACATCTTCCGGGGCGACAAGCGCAGTTACGAGCAGTACGCGGTCCAGGTCGGAACCAAGTTCGGGCCGGTCAACCTCACACAGAAGGACATGTGGACCATCGCCATCTGTCTGTTGGTCCTTCTGGCTGTGGGCCTGCTGCTCCAGCGGACACGGACCGGACGAGCCATGCGCGCAGTTTCGGACAACCGTGATCTGGCCTCCTCCTCGGGGATCAATGTGCAGCGCGTGATCCTTCAGGTATGGGCTCTGGGTGGAGGCCTGGCCGCACTTTCCGGCGTTCTGTTCGGTCTCAGCGAGTCGATCGCCTGGGACATGGGATTCAAGATCCTGCTGCTGATCTTTGCCGGAGTGACCCTGGGAGGTCTCGGGACTGCCTTCGGTGCCGCAATCGGTTCCTTGCTCATCGGAATCCTGGTGATGGTCAGCACGATCGTGATTCCCGCGGAACTCAAGAACGTGGGGGCTCTGCTGGTCCTGATACTCGTGCTTGTGGTCAGACCCCAGGGAATCCTGGGGCGTAGTGAGCGGATCGGCTGAGAGGAGCATCATGAACTGGTCTGACATCATTTCCAACGCACTCACAGCGGCGGTTGCCCTCAATGCCGCGTGGTTCGCACTCGCCGGCATCGGTCTCAACGTGCACTTCGGGTACACCGGGCTCCTGAACTTCGGTCAGATCGGTTTCGCCGCAATCGGTGCCTACGGCGTCGGTGTGAGTGTCACCTACTTCGGTTGGAACATCTGGATCGGCATGCTGGTGGGCATCCTGATGGCCATCGTTCTCGCCCTGTTACTGGGTCTTCCCACATTGAGACTCAGGGCCGATTATCTGGCGATTGTCACCATTGCGGCAGCGGAGATCATACGTCTGGTGGCACGCAGTGTTGCGCTCCGGGACTTCTCGGGTGGCTCGAATGGCATCAACGGGTTCTCGAGCCAGTTCTACGAACTGTCGCCATTCAGTGCGAGTGAGTCCTACAAGGTCGGGCCGTTCTTCTTCTCCAACGGACGACTTCTCTTCGTCACGGCTGTCACGTGGGTTCTCGTGATTCTGGCGGTGGTGATGGTGTGGCTGCTGATGCGTTCCCCCTGGGGCCGCGTTCTGCGCTCCATCAAGGAGGATGAGGACGCGGTTCGGGCTCTTGGGAAGTCCGCCTATTCCTACAAGCTCCAGAGCCTCATACTTGGTGGTGTGCTGGGTGGCATCGCCGGCATGATGTTCGCGATCGGCACGGCCACGGTCCAACCCGACAATTTCCAGCCTCCGCAAACATTCTTCATCTGGGCCGCCATGATCATCGGTGGTGTGGGGAAGGTCTGGGGTCCGGTCGTGGGTTCCATGATCTTCTGGGCACTCCTCAGCCTCACGGAGAACATTCTGCGGCCGATGGCTTCCGGCAACTACTCGGTCTTCGGAATCTTCGATTTCAACACGATCATGGAAGGTGTGCAGGTCGGCCAGATTCGGTTCATGCTCGTCGGCTTCGGGCTTCTGTTGTTGATGGTCTTCAGACCCCAGGGTTTGTTCGGCGACAAGAATGAGATGGCCCTCGATGACAACTGAAGCAGTGGCCAATCCACTTGAAGGTGTGGAGCACGTTCCCGGAGTCCCCAAGCCGGATCCTGTGATCGTGGCCGACGGTGTTCTGAGGCATTTCGGCGGTCTCGTGGCGGTTGACGTGGATCACCTCGAGATCCAGCGAGGTGTCATCACGGCACTCATCGGTCCCAACGGTGCCGGCAAGACAACCTTCTTCAACCTTCTGACGGGCTTCGACCATGCCCAGGCCGGGACGCGTGAGTACGACGGCCGCTTGCTGGACCATCGTTATGAGATTCCGCAATGGGATCAGGCCAGGTCCACCATCATCGGACTTCTGGGCTCGCTGATCGGCTTCGTGCTCGGAGCGTTCATCCTTGCCAGGGCAGATGACCAGTCCGATCCCAACCCGGCTTATCTGGTCACCGGCTTCATCGTGGCAGTCGGTGTGTTCCTCTATGTCCGAAACAAACCGGGTGGGCCGCAATCGCTCGCAGTCTACGGAGCCTCCACCGCACTCGGCACGGCCCTGGGGACGCTGTTTGCCGTGCTCGTGTCACCCACTTCGAACTGGTTCAGCACCACCATGGCTGTTGGCTGGCTCATAGGTGGTGGTCTCGGGATCGGCTTCTGGAGATGGGCAACCGGTCCGTTGCCGTCCTATGAGATCGCACAACTCGGCATGGTCCGCACCTTTCAGCTCACCAAGGTCCTTGCCAGGCTCACCGTCCTTGACAACATGCGGCTGGGTGCTCCCGATCAGAAGGGAGAGCATTTCCTCTCCGCTCTGTTCCAGACCTGGAAGACCCAGGAGAAGGGGATAACCGCCAAGGCGGATGTTCTCCTCGATCGCTTCCTTCTTTCCAGGATGCGCGACGAATACGCCGGGACACTGTCGGGTGGCCAGCGGAAACTCCTGGAAATGGCCGGAGTCCTCATGACCGATCCCGAGGTTGTCATGCTGGACGAGCCGATGGCGGGAGTGAACCCCGCACTCACACAGAGCCTCCTGGAGCATGTCATCGAGCTCCCTGATGACGGAATGACAGTGGTGTTCGTCGAGCACGACATGGACGTGGTGCGCGAAATCAGTGATTGGGTGGTCGTGATGGCCGAGGGTCGGATAATCGCTGAAGGCCCACCGGATGTGATCGGGAAGGACCAGCGGGTGATCGATGCCTATCTGGGTGCCCACCACGACGAAACCCTGGAAGAACTCGACAGGAGCGAGCTGGCCGAAGAAGTCGATCAGGACCTGGACGAACAAGAGGAGATGGCGGAGGAGGTCGAAGATGACTGACTCGACTCGGGAACCCCCCGAATCCCGCAATGGCGAACCGGTCGTGTCCATCCGCGATGTGGTGGCCGGCTACATCCCGGGCGTGCCGATTCTCAAGGGTGCGGACATGGACGTTGTCGAAGGTGAGCTGATCGGAATCATCGGGCCGAATGGTGCCGGCAAGTCAACGATGCTCAAGGCCCTTTTCGGTCTGATCAAGGTGACCAGCGGTGAAGTGTTGCTTCGCGGGAAGGACATCACGGGCAAGAAGGCTCATCAACTCGTACAGCAGGGCATTGCGTACGTTCCACAGACCGAGAACGTGTTTCCGAGCCTCACCATCGGTGAGAACCTGGAGATGGGTGCGTTCCTGCGGCCATCTCTCTTCGCTGAGCGACGCGATTACATCGTGGAGTTGTTTCCTCGACTGGGTGAGCGGCTCAATCAGCGGGCCGGATCACTGTCGGGCGGTGAGCGCCAGATGCTGGCCATGGCTCGAGCCTTGATGATGGAACCCAGTGTGCTGTTGCTCGATGAGCCTTCAGCCGGTCTTTCCCCCGCACTTCAGGATCAGGTATTCATCCGGTGCCGGGAGATCAACGAGGCGGGTGTGACCATCATCATGGTGGAGCAGAACGCCAAACGTTGCCTGGAGATCTGCAATCGTGCTTACGTGCTCGATCAAGGTCGCAACGCATACACCGGTACCGGGACAGAACTGATGAACGACCCGAAGGTGATCGAGCTCTACCTCGGCACCCTTGCCGCTACTGACTGAACACAAGTGCCGACTGAAGGCGGCTACTGGCTGAGCACGACGGCTGCCTTCACGGCCGGCACCCGGGACGCGAAAGGGCCCGGCAGAAGCCGGGCCCGAACGTTGTCGATTGACTACTTGATCAGCCGTCGAGTTTGGCGGCCTCGTAAACGGTGAGGCTGTAGTCGATCTGGCTGTCAGCGCCGTACTGCCAGATCGCGAAGGTGGCCTCGGAAGGTTCACCTGCATCGGTGAAGGAGTAAGGACCACCGGCACCGTCATAGTCGATGTCTTCCCCGTCTTCGATGAGCTTCTTGCAGTCAGCGAAGGTTGTGCACTGGGTACCGTCCTTGGTGACACCGTTGATTTCCTCGGCAATTTTGCCGGGATCGTCGGTGCCCGCAACCTGCGCTGCGAGGGCGATGATCATCACTGCGTCGTAGGTCTCCGGACCGTACGTGAAGTCGACCAGCTCGGAATCCTCCTCGAGGAGGCGCTCCTTGAACTCGTCCGTCAACTCGGCGGAGGGCAGTGTGCCGCGCACGCCGGCAAGTTCGCCGCCGGCGAAGTTCTCGCCCAGGGCGTTGCCGACGTTGCCGTCAACCAGCAGCAGTGGCACATCGGCCGGGCCGATTCCCTTGGCGATCATCTCCTTGATGATCTGCTCCGACTCGGCGAAGCCGATGAGAACGATCACGTCAGGCGCAGCTGTGACGGCCTGATCAACCTCAGCAGCAAAGTCTGTTGCGTTGGGATCATAGACAACGTCGAGCACAGTGGCTCCGGCGTCCTCCAGTGGCCCTGAGGTGTAGTTCAGAAGGCCCTCACCGTATGGATCCTGGCGGGCGAAGATGAACGGATTGGTGTAACCCTCGGCTGCAATCAGGTCCGACAACACACGACCCTGGAGAACGTCGGACGGTGCAGTACGGAAGTACAGGCCGTCGTCGTCGTAGGTGGTGAAGTCGGGACTCGTATTGGCAGGCGAGAAGTGAATCACTCCGGCACCGGTGATCTTGTCGATCACGGTGAAGGAAACACCGGAGCTTGCGGCTCCGACGATTGCGTCAGCGCCGTCAGCGAGGTGCTTGTCAACCGTCTGGTTGGCGATGTCAGTGGTGGTGTCACCGGAGTCGCCCTGGGTGAGCTCCACGTCGGCACCATCCACGCCGCCGTCATCGTTGATCTCATCGACGGCCAATTGGGCGCCGGCGAACTCGGGCGGTCCCAAGAAAGCGAGGTCACCTGTTTCTGGCAACAGTGTTCCGATCTTCAGGGTGCCGTCACTCGAGGCCTCTGAAGATGTGTCGTCGCCGTTGTCGCTTGAGTCATCGTCGTCGTCACTGCAAGCAGCAGCGACGAGGGAGAAACTCAGGAGAACAGTGGCGGCGCCGTATATCCAACGCTTTCTGTGCATTTGGGAGCACCCTTTCGTGTCATTTTCTCGGTGGGAACGGGGTGATCCCGAACCGCGCCGAAAGCATAGTCGCGCACTGAACCGCAAGTTGGAGAACCTGCAACACTGTCGCTGTGTCTCCCGTCGCAGGTGCTGCATCCAGCGCACCGATGCTCGCAACCGAATTCTCTTCGTGGGTCGTCCCGGTGGGCACCGTCATCGCAGGCTTCTGTGCAGGGGTCCTTGCTGCTCTTCTGGGAATCGGCGGAGCCATAGTGACCACTCCAGCCGTTCGGGCCCTCGGGGCCACACCGATCGAAGCCGTTGGGTCGACGGTTCCGGCGATTCTGCCCGGAGCAATCAGCGGCGCATACCGGTATGCCAGGGAGGGTCTGGTGGAGTGGCGGCTCGCGCTGACACTCGGTGGAGCAGGTGCACTGTTTTCTGTCCTTGGCGCGTGGACGTCCGATGTTGTCAACGGTCGCCTGCTCATGGTGCTGACGGCTGCCGTGATGCTCTGGGCAGGACTGACTGTGGTCTTGAAACTTCGTGTATCCAGCCGGAGCCCCGG
>JAUXGW010000228.1 GCA_030621865.1 Actinomycetes bacterium | reverse complement strand
ATTGGAACGATTCTGATCGGGTCGGTTCTGATTGGATCGAGACATTCACCCGGAATCCCGACCCTTTCGAACTCGCTGGTATGTCCCTCTGTGAGTTATTCGTCGACGGATTCATTATCATCCGAAATTACTCTCGCCACTCGACAACGCAACCGACGATCCATCACCCCGAAATCCATCACACCCAGCGTCGAGACCACACCAGGAAGGCCCAGATGACCGATACGAACAACGCACCCAGGCCCACCAAGCTCGCACATGTGGTCATTCGCTCAGCCCGCTTCGATGAATCGGTCAAGTGGTGGTCGACCGTTCTTTGCGCTCATCCGGTCCACGAAAGCGAGTCCCTGTCGTTTCTGACCTACGACGACGAGCATCATCGAATTGCGATTCTTGCCAATCCCGGTCTGGGCGACGACGCACGCTCCAACGCCGGTCTCGAACACGTGGCCTTCACCTACGGATCGCTCGACGATCTGGTCACCACCTATGAGCGACTGCGCGATCTCGGGATCACGCCGGTCCTTCCCCTCAACCACGGAATGACGCTGTCGCTCTACTACGCCGATCCCGACGGGAACCAGGCAGAACTCCAGATCGACCTCACCACCCCGGCCGAAGCCGTCGCCTTCATGGAGTCCGACACCTTCAAGGAGAATCCCGTGGGTATCGTCTTCGATCCCGAGGAGATGGCCAGACAACATCGCAGCGGAGAGCCGGTGACCGCCCTCAGCGTCTACGGGCCGGAGACGTGATCCCGACCACATGATCCCGGCGACATGATCAGGAGGGACGAGCTCGGCCGGATCATCGAGTCCCCCGCCGTGCCGGCAGGTCGTAATGTTGCCGGCTGAGGATCGCTGCTCCGCCGCGGTAGATCGAGCACCAGGTTCGGTCAGTTGAACCAGCATCAGTCAGTTGAAGGAGTCCGCCATGGAAACCACCCGAGATGAACTCGCAGCCCACCTCGAACGCATCGAGCAGGACGGCTACACGATCCTCGAAGGGGTGATCAACGACGAACTGCGGCTCGGCCTGCTTGATGACCTGCACCGGATCGAGTCCGAGCTCGGTGTCGAACCGGCCGGGAACCGATTCGAGGGCGCAGCCACCACCCGGGTCTACAACCTGTTGGCCCACGGCGCACTCTGGCAGCAGGTGCCGGTGCAACCCGATGTGCTCTGCGTCATCGAAGGGGTACTCGACGACGGTTGCCTGATCTCGTCATTGTCCTCGATCGCCATCGCACCCGGCGAGATCGAGCAGCCAATCCACGCCGATGACCAGCTCCAACCGATCCCGAAGCCGCATCCGCCCACGGTCTGCAACTCCATGTGGGCCCTGACTGACTTCACAGAGGCCAACGGCGCCACCCGCATCGTGCCCGGCAGCCACAAGTTGGATCACAACCCTCGCTACGGCGAAACACTGGAGACGATTCCGGCGGAGATGTCCGCCGGCAGCGTGCTCGTGTGGCCGGGGAGCGTCTGGCACGGGGGTGGAGCCAACTCGACTGATGAAAGGCGGGTCGGGATCGCCATGAATTACTGCGCAGGATGGATCCGCCAACAGGAGAACCAGCAGCTGGGACTACCCACTGAACTGGTGGCCCAGTTCAGTCCTCGCCTGCGCGAGCTGTGCGGATTTGGCGTGTACGGCGGGCTCATCGGCCACATCAACAAGCACTCGCCCGCCGAAGTGCTCTTCGGCGACGCGACCCCCGAGAACCTCTGGGACGCCGCCGACCGGCACATGAAGACCTGACACTCGAAGAACTGAGGAGCCGGAGTCCCAAATCATGCTGGAGTCCTCAATCACCAACGCCACGGTCCCGCTTCCTGTGAGGTTGATTGTCCGCTTCCTGTGAGGTTGATTGTCCGCCTCCTGTGAGGTTGATTGTCCGCCTCCTGTGAGGTTGTAGGGTCCGGCCCATGGGGAGGATGCGGCCGTGGGCTGTTCAGCGGTTTGCGGGTCTGGCCTTCGTCGCGCTCGTCGCCGCCTCGTGTGCGGTACCGGGTGGCTCAACGCCTGAACTCACGGGGAACTACGTGTCGGTGCCGCCGGTTCCATTTCCCAGCGCAAGTGCGTTCGCCGTCGATCTGGACCGCCTCGACGAACTCGCGTGCCTCGAGTGCGCGGCCGGAGATGCGGACAGCGCCCGCTTCTTCTACGGCGTCCTGCCGCTTGCGGCCACCGATGCTCTCCACGGGACCTCTGACGTTCGCGCTGAGCTGGGCAATCTGTTTCTCTCCGGCTACTTCGGCGGGCTCTACCTACGTGACAGCCTGGGTTCCAGCGAATCCGGGGAGGAATCCGACGGCGATCAGAATCCGATGTCCGTGGCTGTGAGTGATGCCATCGGGGGTGCGACCCATGCCGCGCTGGATGGCACCGTGCAAGGCCTCGTGTACACCGCTCAACACGGTTCGCCGAACGAGGTTCGCATTGCATCGCTCGCTCTGGCTCCCGTGATGGCTGCCATCTACGGATACAACCGCGGATACCTCGAAGTGGCGATCGAGAATCCTCCCGGCGGAACGGTCGCCCCGCCGGCACTCGAATGCGAATCCTTCTTCACCTGCCGAACCGACACTCTCCCGCTGGCCGCTCTCGATACCCTCGAACCCACCGCACAGGCTCTCGTGTCGCCTCCGGACGCGCTCTGGTCGGCTGTGGCGACAAGTCTGCACGACACCGGAACGCGGTCTGTCGAGGGTGGGCGCCAGGTCTGGGAGCGCCTGCTCGACGGCACTGAGTTCGATGCCGAGGCGTACACGGCCATCATCGACCTGTCCTATGGATTCCTGGAGGTAACCGAAGCGGCATTGTTGGGGCTGGCCGAGGGTGTGGTGGGTGATGTCGAACTGGGACGGACCGGCCTCCTGGCAGCATCCGGATTGCTGGTGTGGGCGGGTTCGTACTTCCTCGGTCTTGCGGCCGACGCTCCGTCGGGCGAGCTGCCCGCACTCCTGTGCGCGGGCGCCGGAGACTGAGTCTCTGCCCACACGGTCTGCCCACACGAAGAGACCGCTTCATGGACGAGCACTTGGAGGGCACCGCTTCATGGACGAGCACTTGGAGGGCACGCGAGTCTCTTCTGGCCGCGCACGAGAACCCGGGCCCGCAGCGAGTCCCTCCGAGCAGTTCTGTGATGGTCAGGTCGCGGTTTTCCGCGACCTGACCATCACAGAACGGCGGGGGGCGGGGGACGCGGCCTGCGAATACGCCGACGGCCCCTACCTTGTGGCCTGCTGTCGTGACTCGCCATCGCGCTGATCCACCTACGCTTCACACCATGACGTCAGAGGCCGAACGACAGGAGGGATCGACTGGCTCCGATCGACTTCGCCGGCATGGGTGACTTTCTGACCGACACGATGCCCGTGGCGGACCCCACCATTGCGGGCCGGTACTCGTCGAGGTTGGGGGACGACTGGAAGGCCTTCTATGCCTTCGGTGGCGCCACCATGGGTGCGGCCGTCCGGGCCATGGACGCCCGGGTGGGCGATCCGCAACTCGGCCCGTTGTCCGTGCACGCACAATTCCTCTCCCCCGTTGCGTGCGGCGGACTCACCATCGACACCGAGGTCGTTCGCGCCGGTCGTTCGGTGCAACAGGTCGCAGCCACGCTGCGCGCCGATAATGCCGACGAGTTGGCGCTGCGGCTGCAGGGAACCTGGGGGCGGGCCGAGGACGATGTCGTAACCGGACTTGGTGTGACCCCGATCGACGTCCCCGGCCCCGAGGACGAATCCCTGCTGCCGGGCAGGAGCGACGACACCCGGTTCTCGGCCCTTCCGGTGCACGTCCAATTCGAGGAGCGACGCTGCCCGGGTTGGGCCGAACCGGGCGCCTTCTTCCATGACGAGCTGACAGGCGAATCGGCGGTCTGGACCCGACTTCTCCACGGCCATCGGAGCGGCGATGGGACCTTCGTACCCGCAGTCATCGCCGTC
>JAUXGW010000237.1 GCA_030621865.1 Actinomycetes bacterium | reverse complement strand
ACCGCGTCGGCACCCGCATTGATGGCCTCGACACACTGATCGAAGGTGTCGCATTCCACGTGAACCGTTCTCGCCGGCCAGCGGTCGCGGGCCAGTTCCACGGCCGCAGTGATACCGGTGCTGCCGAGGTGATTGTCCTTGATGAGCAGCCAGTCCGAGAGGTTCCCCCGATGGTTGCGGCCGCCACCTGCACGGACTGCCGCCTTGGCGAGGCTCCGAAGTCCGGGAATCGTCTTGCGTGTGTCCCAGATCCGGGCAGAGCCGGCCGTGGAAGCGGCTGCCACGTACTGCGAGGTGAGGGTGGCAATTCCGCTGAGGTGACCCAGGAAGTTCAGAGCGGTGCGCTCGCCCGTGAGGATCCCGCGCATCGGTCCACGCACGGTGGCCAACAATTCACCCGGCTCAACCGCGGCGCCTTCTTCGATCGACCACTGCAGATCGATGCGGTCGTCGATCTGGGCAAACGTTGCTGTGACACAACGGGTACCGGCAATTCTTCCGGCTTCACGAGCAACGAATCGCGCTTCCCCAGAATCCGGATCGGCGGCCGACGCCGGCAACAGGGTGGAGGTCAGATCCCCCAGCGGCAACACGTCTTCTTCGATTGCACGCCTTACTGCTGCATCCACTGCAACGGCTGGTGGATTCAGCCAATCCGAGTCGTTCACGGTGTGATTCTTCCACGCGAGCCGAGATGAACCATACGTTCGCGCATACCTTCGACCGGCTCCGGATGGTCGAGTCGGAAGTGTGTTCCACGGGACTCTTCCCGAGCCAGCGCCGACACCACCAGATCCCTGGAGAGTTGCACGAGATTGTCCAGTTCGGAGAGGCCGACGGTGATGTCGCTGATGGGTTCGATGGTCCGGGCCAGTTCGTCGAGCACAGAGAGTGCATCTGTGAGGCTCTCCTTTGTGCGCACGACACCGGCCTTGGCCATCATCGTTTCGCCAAGGCGTGCCCGAACCATTTCGGGGCCGACCCCGTGGATCCGGTCACCTTCAGCCACCGGAGGAATCTCCATCACCCGGCCGGGAATACTCATGGTGCTGGCCAATCCAACGGGACCACTGGTCACCGCTGGATCGATGGCCGACATGGCGCCGGTCATCTCACAGCGCTGTTTGCCGTCGATGATCGCCTCGACGGCACGCGGAGCGAACACCATGCCTTCCAGCAATGAATTGGAGGCAAGTCGGTTGGCCCCATGAACTCCTGCACAAGCAACCTCCCCGGCCGCCCACAACCCCGGAACCGAGGTCGCTCCATCCAGGTCGGTCAGGACCCCGCCACACAGATGGTGAGCAGCCGGCGCAACAGGAAGCAGATCCTTTGACGCGTCAAGACCCACGGACTCGAGCACCGAAGCCAGGCTCGGGAATCGGGTGGAGAACTGCTCGAGCTCCCGACAATCGAGGTTCACGTGATCCGTGCCCTCGTCGAGGAGCTTGGTCATGATCGCTCTGGAGACCACGTCTCGGGGCAGGAGCTCATCCACGAAGCGTTCGCCCCGGGAATCCCTCAGCACAGCACCGTGTCCCCGCAACGCCTCCGACAGCAATGGTCGCGGCTTGCGGGTGTGATGCAGAGCGGTTGGATGAAATTGGAAGAACTCCAGGTCGGCAGCGGCCGCACCCGCCCGCATGGCCATCGCAACACCATCACCGGTGGCTGCAGCGGGATTGGTGGTCACAGAAAAGAGTTGGCCGGCGCCCCCAGCCGCCATGAGGACATTTCGCGCCCGGACTTCATGACGAATGCCGTCCCTCGACAGGCATTCAACACCCACGCACCGACCATCATCGAGAATCAGGTCCACGACGAACGTCTCTTCCAGCAGGATCACCGCCGATCGCCGCACGGCGTCGACCAGGGCGCGCTCCACCTCGGCACCTGTGGCCGCGCCCCCAGCGTGCAGAATACGCGGAACAGAGTGACCACCTTCGCGTGCGAGCTCGAGATTCCCCGCGGCGTCACGGTCGAACTCGGCGCCGAGTGAGATCAATTCCTCAACTCGCCGTGGCCCTTCATCCACGAGCACCCGCACAGCGTCCACATCGCACAGCCCGGCACCGGCGCTGAGTGTGTCTGACAGGTGCAGATCAACGTCTTCCGGATCCAGTGACAACGCCGCTGCCACTCCACCCTGGGCGAATCTGGTGGTGGACTGCTCGAGTCCACCTTTGGTGACCACCCCGATACTCAGGTTCCCGCGCGTGGCTGCTCCCACCGCAGCGGTGAGTCCGGCCACGCCGGAGCCCAGCACGAGAAGGTCCAGCGGAGATTCAGCGTTCATTGCCGGCCGTGACTTCCTTCCTTGTGAAATCATCGTCTCCGGAGACATCGCTTGCAGAAATGTTGTCTATGAGGCGAGCCCGCCCGAACTGGACCGCGCCGAAGAGCCGGGATTCTCCTGAACAGACACTCTGATGCTCGAGCGTTCCCGGATCGGCCACCTCCACATAGTCGAGTGTGCCCACCGGAGCTTCGTCGATCAATGCTGCCATCGCTGTGCGGACACGCTCCGCATCTCGTTCCCCATCAGAGATCATCACAGCCCCGTGGGAAAGCGCACGGTTGAGCACGGGAGCCACATCTCGTTCCTCAACGCTCAGATACACATTGCGAGTCGACATCGCGAGGCCATCCGGCTCACGAATCACCGGGCAGCCAACCACGTTGACCGGAGCCGAGAGATCGCGAGCCATCTGTCGGATGACGGCGAGTTGCTGATAGTCCTTTTCGCCGAAGTAGGCGCTGCACTCCCCGATCAGGAAAAAAAGCTTGGTGACCACTGTCGCCACCCCCGCAAAGTGAGTCGGTCGTGATCTTCCCTCCATGGTCTCGGCGAGTGGACCGAGCGACACGCTGGTCAGCACCGATTCGGATCCCGAGGGGTACATCTCGCCGGGCAATGGCACGAACAGGAGGTCGCACCCTGCCCCGGCTGCGAGCGCCGCGTCACCTTCGGCGTCTCGAGGGTATGCATCCAGATCTTCACCTACAGAGAACTGCAGTGGATTCACAAAGATCGTCGTGACCACAAAATCGCAATCGTGCACCGCTGCTTCGATCAGCGACACATGGCCTTCATGAAAGAAGCCCATCGTCGGTACAAGTCCAATCCTGAGCCCCTGGCCGCGCGCCGTATCAAGGTCGCGCCGCAGGTCCGCGATCTTGTCGAGTGTCTGCATCTATCAGTCGTCGGGGAGGCAGGTTCCGAACGATTCCGGCCGAACCGAGTCCGGTCGGGCACCTTCGGTGAGCTCGATCGCAACAACGTCCTTGACATGCCAGCACTTCGTGGGAGCCGAGGGGATCCGCAGGCGGCCGTTCTCCAGCCTGCCCTTGATCAACCAATCCAGGGGGATCGAGGCGTGGAACTGTCCATCACGCGAACGTACGGTGGCGTGATCAGCGCCTTCCTCCGGTTGCACGTACTCAAGGAGTGGCTGCAACGGACCATCGCGCTGGATCATTTCGAAGCTGTGCTCCACAGCCCCGGTGATCAGCAACGGGACACTTGGTGAGTTCACAGCGAGGATGCTACCCGCGGACCAGCACTTCCCTTCATTGCTGGGAACCCATTGCTGCCAACTCATGGGTGCCCAATCAGGTGTTTGAGTCATCCCGACTGCCTGCGAGCTGTGCGGTCTCGACGGCCATCGCCTGATACGTCGCTCTCTCGGACTCCGGAATGGATTCGATGTGCTGACGAACCGTGTCCCAGTCACCCCTGGCAACTGGTCCCGTGAGTG
>JAUXGW010000251.1 GCA_030621865.1 Actinomycetes bacterium | reverse complement strand
CGTCTGCACATTGCAGGTGCATCCCGACGACGCGGCCGACCGCGGTCTGAGCGAAGGCTCCTGCGCCACCGTCACCTCGGCGGTCGGATCGATCGACGTGCCGGTCGAGATAACCGACGCGGTCATGCCCGGTGTGGTCAGCATGCCCCACGCGTGGGGCCACAACCGTTCGGGAACCCGTCAGAGAGTTGCGAGCGAACACCCCGGGGTCTCGCTCAATGACATCACCGACCAGAACGTCATGGATGAACTCACCGGCAACGCCGTGGTCCACGGTGTGCCGGTCAAGGTGGAACCCGGCCCCGAACAATCGGCCGGAGAAGTCCAGGGATCTGAAGTGAAGATCGTCACCAGGGAGACATAGCGATGTCCGACGCACATGAAAATCCACTGGCCGGTGGGTCCGGCGCACTCGAGTTCCGCGAAGTCGCCGACCGGGTCTGGGTCCGGGATCTCCTGCCGGGCCAGGGCAACGGGATGACGATCGAAACTGCCGACGGCCTCATCCAGGTGGATACTGGTTTCAACGACGGGATCGCACAGGAGATCATCGCCGACGTGCGCGAGGTCACCGATCATGTGGTCACCGACATCGTCTACAGCCATGGCCACGTCTTCTACAACTTCGGTGTCACGGCATGGCTCGACCATGCCGTCGAACGAGGTGAGCCACGACCGCGGATCATCGCCCAGGAGAACCTCCCCGCCCGTTACGCGCGGTACCGCGAGACGCTGGAGTTCCAGACACTGCTCGTTGGCTGGCAATCCGGTTTCGGAAAGGCGGCCTGGGAAGGCCAGCTCCAGCCTTTCGTCGATCCCGACATCGTGTATCGCGATCATCTTTCCATCGGTGATGCGACACGGCCGGTGGAGCTCAGCTGGGCGCCGGCCGAGACCGACGACGCCACCGCCGTGTGGCTGCCGAAAGAACGCCTCCTGTACGGCGGGGCAGCAACGATCATGAGCATCCCCAACGTGGGCACACCCCTGCGCACCCAGCGAGACCCGATGCGCTGGGCCGCCACGCTGGAGCAATACATTGCCCTCGGGCCGGAGATCCTGGTCAGGGAGTTCGGTCCCGAGGTGTACGGACGTGACGAGATAGCGCACGTGCTCGCATCCACCGCGGACGCGCTGCGATGGCTGCGCGCTGAGACCGTCAAGCGGCTCAATCTGGGCTACGAAATCGAGGAGATCCTGGCCGACATCGAATACCCGCAAGAATGGGCCGATCTGGCATGGATGGCTCCGACGTATGGCCATCCCGACTACATCGTGCGTGACATCTACCGTTCCGAGACCGGCTGGTGGGACCGCAACATCACTCACCTCCATCCAGCTCCTCCCAAGTCGATCGCGGCCGCGATCCGCTCGGCCATCGCCGATCCCGGCCATGTGCTCGAAACAGCGAAGGAGCTGCGGGCCCGCGGTGATGATCAACTGGCGCTGCACGTGCTGGACCTGCTCGCACTCGACGCCGGCGAATCCCCGGAGGTGCAGGAAGCCCGAAGCCTCAAGGCCGCCATCGCGGAGGAGATTGCAGCCGAAACCACCAGCTACATCTCGGCCAATCTCTACAGATCCATGGCCGGGTACCCGCATGATCGGGCTGACGCTTGATGTCGGGATCCGATCAAGCCCTCAAGCACCGTCAGGACCGGGCGGACGGAAGGCAGACCCGCCAGCGCATCATGGATGTGGCCGAGCGGCACTTCGCCCATCAGGGAATCGATGCCGCATCACTGAGTGAGATCGCCACCGAAGCCGGCCAGGCCAACAAGTCAGCGGTGCAGTATCACTTCGGGTCCCGCCAGGGCCTCGTGGCGGAGATCATGGCGCTGCATCAACGCGACATCGACCAGCATCGACTGGGTGACTACGCCGAACCCGCGGAGTGCGACCTGGAAGAGCTTGTGCGCAGCGTGGTCGAACCGGCAAGCCACAAGCTCGAGACCCGGTCGGGTCGCTACTACCTCATCATCCTGCCCCAGGTTGTCCACAGTCACCCCGAAGAGGTCCGTCGGGCTCCGAACCCGGAGCCATCGCGCAGCATTCTGGCCGCCATGGCCGCCCGGCTCACCCACTTGTCACCCGAACTGGCCGGACATCGAGTGGCTGCGATCGGGACCTTTGCCGTTGACGCCCTGGCCGATCGAGCCCGGGTTCGCAGCCAGAGGAACGCCGAACCAGAGGTGGACGACCGGATGTTCATCGAGAACCTGATCCAGATGGTCCTCGGCGCACTCCTGGCGCCGGCACCTGAACGCTCTCCCGACGATGCACTCTCTTCCCCCGACGCGCTCTCTTCCGGCAGTGCGCTCTCTTCCAACAGTGAACTGTCTTCCAACAATGAAATGGAGATTCCATGACCTCCCCAACCCCTGAAGTTTCGCGGATTGACGACTCGGTCGACTGGTTCGAGTCGAATGCAACCGGTGGAGGGGCGAGCGCACTGCCATTCCGCGAGGTTGTCGAAGGGATGTGGGTCCAGAACATTCAGTACGGGACCGGCAATGCTCTTTCCGTCGACACCGGCGACGGCATTGTCCAGGTTGATACCGGGATCGAAGCCGATCACGCCCGGGGAATGATCGAGGCGCTTCGCGAGGTCTCCGACAAGCCGGTGGAAACGATTGTCTACAGCCACGGCCACACGGCATACAACCATGGTGTCGAGGCCTGGCTGGAGCACTGTGAGTCGCGCGGAGATCCCCGTCCCGCGATCATCGCCCAGCGCAATTTGCTCAAGCGTTATGACCGGTACCGCGAGACCCAGGAGTACCTGGAACGGGTCACGGAGTGGCAGTTTGGCTTCCCGCTGAACAGCATCGTCGGGACGCACATGTTCGAGGTTCTCGTTGATCCGGATGTGACGTATGTCGACGAAATGATGCTGCCCACAGCCGGCCGGAGAATTCAGTTGATCCACTGCCATGCCGAGACCGACGACGGCACAGCTTTGTGGTTTCCCGACGACGGTGTGCTCTATGGCGGGAATGCCACAATCGGCAGCTTCCCCAACATTGGATCGCCGTTGCGTTCGCCCCGGGACCCGAGAGCATGGGCTGATCAGCTCGACAGGTACCTTGACTTCGACGCCGAGATCCTGATCCGGGAGTACGGACCGGAGATCGTGGGTGCAGCCAATGTCCGGGACATGTTGACGTCGGTCCGGGATGCACTTCGATGGCTCAGGAACGAGACGATCGCACGTCTGAACGCCGGCATGGTGATCGAGGACGTGGTCAACGACATCGACTACCCCGATGAGTTCGCCAACTCGCCATGGATGCCCCAGAGCTACGGCTGTGCCGAGTACGTGATTCGGGATGTCTGGCGGATCGAGGGGGGCTGGTGGGACCGCAACATCACCTCGGTGCACCCTGCACCCGCAAAGGAGAGTTCGGGTGCGATCCTGCATGCGATCGAGGACAAGGCCGCCGTGCTCTCCGCTGCACGCGCACACATGGCCAGAGGTGAGTTCCAGCTCGGCCTCCATGTGATCGACCTGCTGGCGATGGCCGACGAGGACGTACCGGAAGTCACAGAGGCCAAGCAGATCAAGCAGGAGATCGCGGTGGCGCTGGCCGAGAACAGCCCGACCTACATGTCGGAGAACTACTACCGGTCCTTTGCGGCGGG
>JAUXGW010000313.1 GCA_030621865.1 Actinomycetes bacterium | reverse complement strand
GCCACCGACACCTCAACATCGGCTCCCGGTTCCACTTTGGCATCAGTGGTGATCGAAACAGACGAAACAAACGGTTCGGCCGATGACCTGATCACCACCCACACAGGACGCAGTTTCGCTGCCTCTCAGGTCGAAGAACTGCACTGTGACGCCCGCCTGCGAGCCGTCATCATCAACAGTGCCGGGATACCATTACACCTCGGCAGAGCCCGAAGACTCGCCACAGCTGCCCAACGCGAAGCAGTACGCATCAGAGACGGAGGCTGCGACTTCAACGGCTGCGAAGCACCACCGTCATGGTGTGTGATCCATCACGTCATCCGCTGGCGAGACGGCGGAACCACCGACCTCGAAAACCTTGCATCACTATGCCCACAGCACCACGGACTCACCCACAGCCGCGGCTGGAACATGCGAGCCGCAGGAGACCAAACCTTCGAATGGTCCACACCGCAGCGCAGAATCATCAAAAGCCAACACCACGGCCACACCCACTGAAACCCGCATACCCGCGCTCAGGATGTGAGTGCTCAGGTTACGAGTTCGGTCTCGGGATTGAAGGCACCCCAGGCAAACCAGAAAGTGTCGATGTGGTCAAGCGGTTCCAACTGGCTTCCGGCCAGAGAACCTGACTGTGCCTCACCCAGCACGTTCCAGACACTCGATGTCTGATCGTCAACGAAACCTTCCTCGGTGGAGGTGAATGTGAGTTCCTGGCCTTCGAAAGTGCTCTTGAACACTCCGGTGGCTCCTACGTCACGACCTTCCGAGATCTCGAACGCCTCGAGAGCCGATGCAGTTCCGTCGGTATGGAATGCCACCACGGGCACGCCGTCGATCTCAGCTGCCACAACTCCATCTTCCTGGAGGCGACTCAGTGCAATGGCCGCTGCATCATCGCTGCCGGTGGGCGAGCTGATTCCCAGAACCCGTTCTTGTGCTGACAGTCGACCGTCCACCTCACCCTCGAAGAGGAATGGTGCGTTCTCCACGTCGTCGTAGCCGGGATACGGGTTCTGGCCATAGGGCCGTGTTTCTCCCGTGTCACGTGAAAGAACCAGCGTGTCGGGATTGGCTTCGCGCCACTCCTTCCACGACACGGTCGACAGTGGCACCGTCTCGAGGGTGGTCCCCGTCATCTCGCCGGCGACGGCCTCACCCGTGAAATGGGTCCACAGTGACTCGCTTTGGCGGTCATACATGACCAGCGATGAGTTGAAGAGGAGTCCGGAAGTTCCGAAATCCAGGATTTCGTCGCCGACACGACGATCAACCGCCACCGCGGAGTTGCACAGCGGACAGTAGGTAACCGTCACCGGATCTCCGCCAACCGTGTCGTTGACCACTTCGTGCCAGATCATGATCTGAATCGGGTAGGCCCGAGCCTCACCGTTGATTTCGAGTCCAAGTACAGGTTCATTGTCCTCGAGGAAGTCCACGTCATCGGCTTCGAGGAACTTGGGATCGTCGATCGGTGGAATGCCATCCGGGGGTGGTCCCCCCGACTGGATCTCGGTGGGATCAACCAGTGGTTCCGGCAAACCGTCCGCAACGGGATTGTGCAGTGCCGAGGTGAAGTCCTCGCGTTTGGGGGTGGACTCGATCTGCTCCACTTCGAACCCTTCGCCTTCATAGGAGATGGAGGGCGAACCACCGTCCGAAGCACTGTCACCGGAAGAGTCAGCCTCCGTAGGTGTGCTGCAGGCGGTGGCAAAGAGCGCAAGCCCCATGGCCACTGTCAGGAATTTCAGTCCTTTGCTCACGTTTCCAAAAACACGGGGGTACTGATTCTGATTCCTGAAAACGCAAGATCGAGACAATCCGGGTCCGAAACTGAACGATCATTCAGCAAACGATCATTCACCGAGGACCCAATCAGCCCGGCAGTTTGCATACCGGGAGCCCCGGCAACTCCCACATCCGACCACAGGGCTGAGATCGCGTTCCGGTCTCCGCGAGCGGGGTTCCCTTTCACAGATCGCCACTTCCACAGATCACCAACCGCGTCGCTCATCCGGCACATCAGCCTCCGCGGAGGTCGCCAAGTGTGCGGTCTCATTGAAACTCAGGAGCGTCGCTCTCTGCGATTTCACGGACAGCCTGGTGATCGAGGCGTTGTCGAGTCGCATCCGCCACGTGATCGACTCCCCGACATCAAGCGCCCACACAACACCCGCCTTGATCGGCGACACATGGGTGACCACTACTAGTGGGCCCTCCACACGATTCGACCAATCGATCAGCCCAGCGGTGACCCGCTCAGTCACCTGAGCAAGTGTCTCGCCTCCGGGAGGACAGAACTTCGGGTCCACCTGCCACTCCCGCCACACCTCGAGCGGGATGTCTGCCAGTGGCTTCGCTTCCCATTCTCCGTAGTTCATCTCCACGAACCGATCGTCGACGTGGATGTCGCCGGCAACACCCCCACAAGCCAAGTCGACCTCCTCGGCGGTCTGCAGGCAACGCTTGAGGGGAGACGAGACGATTGTGGGAGTTCCGTGGTCCTCCGCGATCACCTGGGCGGCGGCTCGGGCCTGGGTGACTCCATAGTCATCGATCGCATGGTCTCCATGGCCGGACAGGCGTCCTTGGGCGTTCAAATCCGTTCGTCCGTGGCGAAG
>JAUXGW010000174.1 GCA_030621865.1 Actinomycetes bacterium | reverse complement strand
GCAGTGAGACCATAGGAGATGAAGTTGTAGAACCGACCCGAGACATTCACGGGCGAGCCGTGCGTGAGGTGACCGCCATGGTCGAGGCTCAGCCCGAGCACGGTGTCGCCGGGCTGCAGCAGTGCCAGATAGACACCGAGGTTCGCGTTGGCTCCCGAATGCGGCTGCACGTTGGCATGGGTCGCTCCGAACAACTCGCACACACGGCGTCGGGCGAGATCCTCGGATTCGTCCACGAACTCGTTGCCGCCGTAGTACCGCTTGCCCGGGTAACCCTCCGAGTACTTGTTGGTGAGAACCGACCCTGTTGCAGCCATCACCGCGGGCGACGCGAAGTTTTCGGATGCGATCAGCTGCAGGCCCGTGTTCTGGCGAGTTTCTTCTCGCTCGATGATCTCGAAGACTTCAGTGTCTTCCTCGGTTGGCCAGGGCATTTATCTTCTCCTAGGAGGGTTCGGCTTGTTCTGGGTGAACAATCTGATGATTGAGCTTCTCTGTAACCGTCTGGTTGTTCAGTATCTGGCTGGCTGTTCGGTGACAGGCTGGTTGTTCAGTATCTGGCTGTTGTTCAGTGACTGGCCGGTTGTTCAGTATCTGGCCGGCTGTTGAATGTCGGTATGGAATGAATGTCGGTATGGAATCGGTTCGCTCAGTTGACTCTGTGAGCTGGGTTGGGCGGATCACCTATAGGAGATCATCCAGTTTCTCGACCCGACCCGCGTGACGACCGCCTTGGAAGGTCGCATCCAGCCAGGCATCGAGCGCTGCCAGAGCAACCGTTTCGCCAATCAGGCGCTCACCGAAACAGACAACGTTGGCGTTGTTGTGCTGGCGGGACAGCCTGGCTGAGGTCTCGTCGTGAACCACTGCGGCGCGGATGCCGTGGACCTTGTTGGCCGCCATGGAGATACCGATTCCCGAGCCACAAACTGCGACACCCAGCTGTGCCTGTCCGCTTGCGACCGCCCGGCCCACCGCAGCGCCGAAGTCCGGGTAATCGACGCGGTCCGCCGTATTGGTGCCCAGATCGAGAATCTCGAAGCCTCGATCCACCAGATGTTGTCCAAGGAGATCCTTGAGGACAAACCCGGCATGATCTGCCCCCAGGGCAATCGTTGTCACGGTTTGGGTTATTGGACCACTGCTCACAGGCCGAGGGTACTCTGCACCGGTGAACACAGACCAGAGATCAACATCCTCCCAGGAATCGTTCGACCCGCGGTCTCCGGTGATCGTGGGTGTCGGGCAGTACCTGAACCGCGTGGACGAGGGATCCGAGCCCGTTTCTCCCACCGACCTGATACTGGAGGCGGTGGGTATCGCCGAATCCGACGCAGGTGCCGCTCTGTCCTCCAAGGCTCAGGTAATCGCATGCGTCCGGATGTTGTCATGGAACTACCGCGACCCCGGCGCCATAGTGGCGGAGGCGCTGGGGACCACTGACGCCGACACCTGGTACCCCAGCATGGGCGGCAACACTCCCCAGATGTTGCTCAATCGGCTGGCCGGGCGGATCATGTCCGGTGAACTGGACGTGGGAATCCTGTGTGGGGCCGAGGCCTGGTACACCCGAAGCAGTCTGAAACGTAGCGGGGACAAACCCGAGTGGATACGCCAGGATCCGGATGTGGAGCCCACATGGGGATCCGAGGACACGTTCGAAATGGGTCACCCGGCAGAACACGCGCGTGCAATATTCCAGCCCACTCAGACCTACCCGATGTTCGAAACGGCTTTGATGCACACCTCCGGCCTCTCCTCGCAGGACTACATGGCAGAGGTGGGCGAGATGTGGGCCGGATTCTCCGAAGTGGCCGCGCGGAACCCATACGCCTGGGACAGGGAAGCATTCGATTCGGCGGAGATCATCACCGCAACTCCGGAAAATCGGTACATCGGATGGCCTTACACAAAACACATGGTGAGCAATCCCCAGGTGGAAATGGCCTCAGCGCTGCTGATCTGTTCGGCTCAGGCTGCCGAAGATGCCGGAGTGCCGCGAGATCAGTGGGTTTTTGTGCACAGCGGCTCCGACTGCAACGACAGAATCATGTCCGAGCGCGATTCATTTTCTTCCTCACCCTCCATTCGGGTCGGCACCAACAAGGCTCTGGAACTCGCCGGGCTGGGCCTGGACGAAGTGGCTCACCTGGACATCTACTCGTGTTTCCCGTCCGCGGTCGGGCTCTTCTGTTCGGAAATGGGAATCCCTCCGACCAGTCGACCACTGACTGTCTACGGAGGTCTCTGCTTCGCTGGCGGCCCGTGGAACAACCCGGTCGGTCACGCACTCGCATCGATGACGGCGGTTCTACGCGAAGACCCAGGTTCGTTCGGTCTGGTCACTGCCAACGGCGGCAACGTCGACAAACACTCCTTTGGCGTGTTGTCCACCATTCCACCCACTCACGGATTTCGCCACGATCGCCCTCAGGAGGACGTCGATGCCGGACCGGGCCGCGAGGTACTCGCCGAGTTCGAGGGGGAAGTGACCGTTGAGACGTGGACGGTGATGCACGATCGCGAAAACGAACCCGAGCAATATCTCGGCTCCTGCCTCACCACCGGAGGGCAACGGGTATGGGCTGCCACCGACGGTTCAGACCTGATGTCAGAAGCGATGGAAGTGGATCTCGTCGGACGGCCGGGGATTCTGAGTTCCGATGGCGACCTGAAACTCACCTGACGCACGGATACTGCCGGGTTCCCTGTGCAATCCGGGTCCCCCGTGCAATCCGGGTTCCCCGGTGGCATTCGGGGCACCGCTGAAGTCAGCGCAGACGGGACGCCAGGATCGCGTTGATCCGTTCGGAGGCCTTCGGCATCTCGGCGAGCAGAGACCTGAAGGCAGGGATGTCGAAGCGGAGCAGAACCATTTCCGTGTTCGCGATCACAGTCGCAGTGCGTGGATGATGGTCGTGCAGTGCCATCTCCCCCACCGTCGTCCCGGGTCCAGAAGTGGACACGTACTCACCGTTCACATACACGCCGGCGCTGCCTTCGAGAATCACGAAACAGAAGGTGCCGGGATCACCCTGATCGACGAGGACCGTTCCTGAGGAAATGTCGATCTGATCGGACAGTTGGACCACTCTTGAACGCTCGCCGCGGGTCATGCCGTCGAACAGAGCCACATTCGCCAACTGGTCAGGGTCTCTCGCATGATCGTCGTTCTCTGAGGACATCGCTCCATCCAACCACATCAGGCGATGGGCAACGATGAGACATCCACACTGCCGTCACCTAGCCTCCGTTGTTCCAGCACTTGTAAGGGATCGCTTACCAGGGAGGACAGCCGTGTCCATGAGAGTTCTTCGAGTTGCCGCCATTGCCGCCACTGCCTTTCTCCTCGCCGCGAGTTGTGCAGCCAAGGGTGACGAACCGGGCGGAGAGGCTGCTGAAGAGGGGGAAGTTGAATCCGCCGAAGGCAGCCAGGAAGCGGATCTGGACACATTCGGAGAAATGGATTCACCGTGTGGAGAGGGAGACCTCCGGGTGGATGCATCCGAGGGCCACACAGGGGATGCCCTGAGGATTGGTGTCGCCAATGACCGGTCATCCAACATCCGACCGGGCCTCAACAAGGAGATATGGGACGCCTCAAACGCATTCGTGCAGTGGTGCAACGATCAAGGCGGCATCGGCGGGCTACCCATCGAAATCATCGACATGGACGGGAAGTTGCTCGAGGTCGAATCCGCGATGACCACGGCCTGCGCCGACGCCTTCATGATGGTCGGTGGCGGTTTTGTGCAGGACAACCTCGAGTTCAGCGGAAAACAGGAATCCGATTTCCACCTGTGCGGAATGGCCGACATACCCGCGATGGCCGCCTCACCCGAGAAGAGTTCCAGCAACGGCCAGATACTGCCGCTGCCGCGGACGGCATCTGAAGCTCCGAACGGCTGGGCAGAAACAATGCTCGAACTCGAACCGGAGAAGGCATCCACCGCAGCCTTGATCTGGGGAGACATTCCAACAATGGAAACCATCAAGGAGCAGGATCAGGTCGTGCTCGACAGCGTCGGAACCGAAATCGACGGAGAGATCATCTATCCCGTAACCGGCATGTCCGACTGGACTCCCCTCGCGCGCCAGATCATCGAAACCGAAGCGGGCACCGCCCACATACTCGGCGAACCCACCAATGTCGGCTCGATTGTGAAAACCCTGCGCGAGCAGGGTTGGGACGGCGTTCCGGTCTTTCAGACCAATTTGTACGATCAGCAATACGTCAAGACCGCCGGTGCGGAAGCGGCGGCCGGGTCGGTCATCCGGACGTTGCTGCATCCTTTCGAAGAGGCTGACGAGTGGTCTGCGATCGAGGAATACCTGGAGATCATGGATACCTACGAGCCTGATGGCAAGAAGGCACTTCTCGGTCTCCACAGCTTCTCCGCATGGCTGCTTTTTGCCACCGCTGCAAACGACTGCGGAGAAGCCAATGATGGCCTGCTCACCAGGGACTGCATCCTCACCGCGGCCGCTGACGTCGATGAATGGACCGGTGGAGGTCTCCACGTCCAGGCGGATCCCGGTCCGCAAGGCGGCGAAGCATCGACGTGCATCCTGTTTTTGACCGTGGCCGAGGACGGCTCCTTCGAACGACTCCATCCGGAGGTCGGGTCCGATGACGACGACGGTGCAGGATTCCACTGCAATGGCGAGTTGCTTCCGATACCCGCCAACGCAAATCTCGGCGTGGTGGATCCGGACCGGGCCATCTGAGCGGGTCAGTTGAGAACTGGGCCAGTTGAGCAGGTCATCTGAGCTGACCGTCCAACCGGTAGGAAACGCAGGTCCCGAACCGGCACACCCAGCCCGGCAGTGCCATTACCGGACTGCTTCCCCGCTCGCCGGCCGCTGCGACCACAGTGCCCGATCACCCGGGTTTCCACTACCGATCGTGATCTGATTGAATTGGTCGAGGGATACGCACGCGACTGGGGAAACGCAATGAGCAAGAGGTGGATCGCGGCACTGGCCGCATTGATGTTGGTTGCCGGGGCATGCTCCGCCAAAGGTGGTGGTGCCGATGAGGTCGGCGACACCGAACCTGCACCGGTGGATTCCACAGACAATGCCGGATCGGATTCATTCGGCGACCTTGCGTCCCCATGTGGCGACGGCGACCTGGTTGTCGACGTCGATGAGGGTCATACGGCAGACACTCTCCGCATCGGGGTGCCCAACGACCGCACCTCCGACATCCGTCCGGGACTCAACAAGGAGATCTGGGACGCTTCGAACGCGTTCGTTCAGTGGTGCAACGACCAAGGTGGGAT
>JAUXGW010000138.1 GCA_030621865.1 Actinomycetes bacterium | reverse complement strand
CGGCTGCTCCCTGTGGCGAAAGCCCGGATCCTCTCACCGCTCGGCATGGCTCGTGCCGCGCTGGAACCCCTGGTGCCTGCATCCGCGGTGTGGGATTCCCCCGAAGGCGACGTGGCGGTTGGGCCGTTCATCAGCCGCCGCTTCGGGCACCAGGTGGCCGACCGGCTGGTGGATCCGGTGTTGGGCAGCCTCCATGCCGGCAATGTCGACCGCCTGAGCCTGCGGGCCGCCACGCCGATGCTCGCAGCCAAGGCCTCCGCCAACCGTTCCCTTCTGGTGAGCTCGTCAGGTGGATCCCGTGGTGGTCCTGCCTTTTCTTCGTTCCCGGGCGGGCTCGTCACCTTGATCGAAGCGATGCTCTCCGGCACCGAGGTCGTGGTGCGTCTCGGCACACCAGTGACAGCCGTGACTGCCGAGGGTGACGGGTTCCGCCTCGACGGGTCCGCCGGGGAGCTGGGCTCGTTCGACGGGGTCGTTGTGGCGCTCCCGGCGGCACCTGCCGCAGACGTGCTCGGCCAGCTGTGCGGTCCTGCCGCAGAGGGACTTCGGGTTCTGCGGACGGCGTCGGTCGCCACCGTGGTGGTGGCCTATCCGCGTGATGTGGCCGAGGCCGCTCCGGCGCTTCAGGCAACTGGGGTCCTGGTGTCGTCGGGCACTGGTTCACTGCTCAAGGCGGCCACGTTCCTCGGCACCAAGTGGCCGCAGCTGCGTGATGACAAGTACTTCCTGATACGACTCTCAGCCGGGCGGGTCGATGACTCTCGCCTCGGCGACCTCGACGACGACGATCTGGTCGAGCAGCTCCTGACCGACTTCGGCCGCGCGACCGGAGTGACGGAGCAACCGGTATTCACCCGGGTTGATCGTTGGCCTCATTCCCTTCCCCAGCTCGAAGTCGGTCACCTCGAACGTCTTGCGGCGATCCGCTCCGGACTCGAAGTCCACCGGGGGCTGCGGCTGGCGGGTGCAGCGTATGAGGGGCTGGGCATCGCCACCTGCATGGGTTCCGGGCGCCGAGCAGCCGACGAACTCCTCGCACACCTCGACATGACCTCGGAGGTCCCGACGTGAACGACAACAAGACGCCGCGAGAACGGGCATCGGCCATGCCGGGTCCCGTCGATGACGCGAGCGCAGCGGTGAGAACGCTGCACTACAACGTCGATGATCGGCCCTTCATCGTCATCTGGGAGGTGACCCGCGCCTGCGCCCTCGCCTGCGCGCACTGCCGGGCCGACGCCATCACTTGCCGGAACCCGGAGGAGCTCGACACCGCTGCCGGATTTGACCTTCTTGATGATCTGGCTGCACTGGGTGCGCCGCGCCCGATCGTGGTCCTCACCGGCGGGGATCCCTTCGAGCGCCCCGATCTGGCCGAGCTGGTCAGGCACGGCTCTGAAGCCGGTCTGACGATGGCCCTCTCACCGTCGGTGACTCCGCGGCTGACCTCTGATGCCCTCGTGGAGTTGCGCGCAGCGGGGGCGTCGGCTGTCTCGCTGTCCCTCGACGGCGCGACCCCTGCCACACACGGCGCGTTCCGGGGCTTCGACGGGGTCTACGTATCCACCATCCAGGCGGCCGAGACGGTGCGGGACGCTGGTCTCCGCCTGCAGATCAACACCACCGTGACACGCTCCAACGCACACGAGTTGCCCGAGCTGCTGCGGACGGTGATCGAGCTGGGAGCCGGACTCTGGAGCGTGTTCTTCCTGGTGCCCACCGGTCGGGGTGATCACCTGACTCCGCTCGACGCCGCCGAGGTCGAGGACGTGCTCGTGTGGCTCGGATCGGTGGCAGACCGGATTCCCATCAAGACAACCGAGGCTCCACACTTCAGGCGGGTGGCGGTGCAACGCGCCGAAGCTGGTGGAGACGATCCGCCGGGCTACGTGCCGGGACCGCTCGGCCTCCAACTCCGTGCTGCGACCCTTCCCGAACCTTCGGTGCCGGAAAGCCGACCTTCCGGGAGGCGCATCGGGGGCGGTCGTGTCCGCCCGCCGCTCGACGTGAATGCCGGCCGGGGTTTTGCCTTCATCGACCATGTCGGCGAGGTCTATCCGAGCGGCTTCCTGCCGCTGTCGGTCGGTTCGGTCCGCTCGCAGGCCTTCACCGAGATCTACAGGACTTCTCCGCTGCTGCGTTCCCTTCGCGACGCGGATCAACTGAAGGGCCGTTGTGGCCGCTGCGAGTACCGCTCGATATGTGGAGGCTCGCGGTCACACGCCTTCGCCGTGACCGGTGATCCCCTGGCCGAAGATCCAACGTGTGTCCACCAAGCTCCCGAGGGGGCTTCTTAACGCTGTTGGGGTACCCCGGGGGTGGGGGACCCGGGGGACAGCTATCGTGTGGGCCGCCATAGAGGCGAGTTCCCTGAGGAGGAAACATGGCTGAGCAGACCAAGTACCTGCTGGACGAATCCGACATGCCGACACAGTGGTACAACATCGTGCCCGACCTGCCGGAACCTCCTCCGCCACCGCTGAACCCCGGCACCGGCCAGCCGATCGGACCGGAGGATCTTGCCCCACTGTTCCCGATGGGTCTCATCCAGCAGGAAGTGTCGACTGACTCCTACATCGACATTCCCGAAGCCGTCCTCGATGTCTATCGGCTGTGGCGGCCATCCCCGCTCTACCGGGCGCGACGTCTGGAGAAGGCCCTCGGTACACCGGCGCACATCTACTACAAGTACGAGGGTGTGAGTCCGGCCGGATCCCACAAGCCGAACACGGCGGTGCCGCAGGCCTATTACAACTCGGTCGAGGGCGTCACGAAGCTGACCACAGAAACCGGCGCCGGTCAGTGGGGCACAGCGCTGGCTTTTGCCTGTTCGCTGTTCGACATCGACTGTGAGATCTGGCAGGTACGCGCCTCCTATGACCAGAAGCCGTACCGCAAGTCGATGATGGAGGTGTTCGGCGGCACTGTGCACCCGAGTCCTTCGGAGCTCACCGAGATCGGTCGAAAGATCCTGGCCGACACTCCCGACACTCCCGGCAGTCTGGGCATCGCCATCAGCGAGGCGGTGGAAGTTGCCGCCTCCCATGAAGACACGCGTTATGCCCTGGGTTCAGTGCTGAACCACGTGTTGTTGCATCAGACGGTGATCGGTGAGGAGGCGATCGCCCAGATGGCCATGGCAGGGGAGACTCCCGACCTCATCGTGGGTTGTGTCGGTGGTGGATCCAACTTCGGTGGCCTGGCCTTCCCATTCATCCGGGAGAACCTGGCCGGGAACCTCGACTGCGAGATCCTCGCCGTCGAGCCTGCCGCCTGCCCCACTCTCACCCGGGGCGTCTACGCCTATGACTTCGGCGACACTGCCGGGATGACCCCGATGATGAAGATGCACACGATCGGCCACGACTTCGTTCCGGATCCGATCCACGCCGGCGGACTGCGCTATCACGGCATGTCGCCGCTGCTCTCACACGTATACGAGTTGGGTCTGATGAAGGCCGAGTCCCGCCACCAGTCGGAGTGTTTCGCTGCCGGTGTGGAGTTTGCCCGCAATGAAGGAATCGTGCCCGCACCCGAACCCACCCATGCCCTGGCCGCGGCGATCGACGAGGCGAAGAAGTGCATCGAGACGGGGGAGGAGAAGGTGATCCTCACCGCGCTGTGCGGCCACGGACACCTCGACCTCGCAGCGTATGACAAGTATCTGGCCGGCGAGGTCGAGGACTACGAGTATCCCCAGGAACGCATCGACGATGCCCTCACCCGGTTGCCCAATCTGGATCTCTGAGCGCCGGCCCTTCTGAGTCGCTCAGAAGGCTCTGTGTGGTCCGGAAGTTTCTGTGTGGTTCAGGGGACTTTGCCGTCCGCCGCATCTTCGAAGAGTGCCTTTGTGATGTCGTAGTAGTCGGGGCCGCGGCGCATGTGCTGGCCGCCGTCAATGGGCACGGTGGCCCCCGTGATGAATTCCGACCCCGGACCACACAGGAACCGGACCATCGGAGCAACGTCGGACACTTCTCCGAAGCGACCCAGCGCCATGTTGTCGATATAGCTCTGGCCGACCGAATCACCCTCTTCGATCATCGCCACGAGATCCGTCTTGATGATCCCCGGATTCACACCATTCACCCGGACACCTACTTCGCCCAGTTCGTCGGCGGTGCTCTTCACGAGCATGTCGACGCCTGCCTTCGCCACGGCGTAGGGACCCATGAATCTGTGTGTTCTGGTCGAAGCGAGCGAGCTGATGGCCACCATCGAACCGCCCGCTGGGTTCGCGGCGATCTTTGCGCCGGCGTGTTTGAAGACGAGGAACACCCCGGTGAGGCATACCGCCAGGACGCGGTCCCACTCATCAACTTCTGTGGCAATGATGGGTCCGATGGTTCCGTCCCCCGCCGACGCCACGGCAGCGTCGAGGCCGCCGGTGAAGGAGATGGCAGTCCCGACTGCCTCGATGACCGCTGCTTCGTCGGTCACATCACCGCAGGACACAGCGACCTGTGCGCCGCCCCGAGCCTTCGACCGGATCTCTGCTGCAGCGGCTTCAAGCTTTTCGGGGTTGCGCCCCATGATCGTCACGGACATCCCGTCGCCGGCCAGGGCGATTGCCGAGGCAAGCCCGATGCCGCTGCCGCCTCCCGTGATCAGTCCCGCTGTTCCCGACAAGGCCCCTGTTTCTGCATCCATCGCATCAGGCTACGCAGCTGCGGTTGAGGTACTCCATTGTTCGAAGCGGTCGGGGACATCCGGTGCTGCCGGGGGGAGATCGAGGTGTTGCAGGTGCCAGCGGAGCTGCGTGTCGTAGATCCGTGCAGAGTCCACCCAGTCGAGGTGATGGTTGACTTCGAGGGTGGTCAAGCCGTGGAACGTCCCCCAGAATCCCAGGAACGCATCGAGGTTCGGGCTCTGCGTGCTCATGATCGACTCGTCGAAGTCGATTCCCTGCGCTTCGGCCAGCACGGAGACCATCGGCCGGAAGACATCCATCTGCGCGTCGACAGTCGGTCCGCCCGGGGCGGCCGCATAGCCGGGCAACTGGTCAGTGAAGATCAGGTTGAACTGACCTCGGTTGGCGAGTGCCCAATCGCGATACGCGATCGGCCCGACAAGGAGTCGATCACCCACCGGAGCGTCGGCGAACGCTTCGATTGCGCTCGCGCCCGAGGCGGCCAGCCGCCCGTAACTCTGCAACAGGAGCTCGGTGAACAGTTCATCGAGGCTTCCGAAGTAGGTGTAGAGCGAAGCGGGGCTCAGTCCGACCGAACGGGCGATCGCCCGCCAGCTGACCGCTGCTGCTCCACCGGCCTCGAGCAGTCGACGTGCTTCATCGGTGATTTCGACCAACAACTCACGTCGTTGGCGCGTCCGGCGATTCTCGGGTGGGGGATCGGGATTGTTGCCTGTGGCGACCATGTTCCCGACAATATACCGAACGGCACTTGCTTTTCGAACATTGTTCGGGCAAGGTGTGAACCACGACCGAACAGTGTTCGGGTTTCAGGAACTGGAGCAGCACATGATCGACCAACAACACCACATGGTTACCGGAGCCGGACCGGTTGCCCGAGCGGTGGTCGCCGCCCTCACAAGTCGGGGGATCCGCCCGACAGTTGTCACCCGATCGGGTACGTCAGCGGCGGGCGCAGACGCCTGTGAGGCCGATCTGTCCGACGCCGGGGCAGCAAATCGGGCGCTGGCCGACGCCGACGTTGTCTACCAATGTGCGCAACCCCCGTATCACCGCTGGCCCGAAGAGTTTCCTGCATTGCAGCGCAACATCGTGGACGCATGCGCGAGCGGCGGCGCCCTCCTGGTCGCGGTCGAGAACCTCTATGGCTACGGTCCGGTGTCTGGCCCAATGAGCGAAACACTCCCGTTGGCCGCCACAACCCGAAAGGGAGCGGTACGGGCCGAGCTTTGGAAGGAGCTCGAAAGCGCCCACCAGCAGGGTCGGGTCCGCGCCGTTGCCGCTCGTGCCTCCGATTTCTTCGGACCCGGCGTGACGGATTCAGCGTTCGGAACCAGGTTCTTCGGGCCACTCCTCAAAGGCAAGGGTGCTGAAGTCCTCGGCGATCCCGACCGGCTCCATACCCTCACCTATGTCCCAGACCTTGGTGAGGCCATGGTCCGCCTGGCCGATTCGCCTGATACCTGGGGAGCGGCTTGGCACGTTCCCAACGCGCCAACCGTGACGGTGCGCCGAGTGGTCGAACTCGCGGCAGCGGCGGCTGGCGTCGAGCCGAGAACGCGGGTCATGCCGGGATGGAAACTTCGCTTCGGCGGGATGTTCGTTCCCGCCGCACGCGAGACCATCGAGATGCTCTATGAATTCTCTGACGACTTCGTTGTGGACGACTCTGCCTACAGCGAAATACTCGGCAACCATGCCACGCCGCTCGAAGAATCCATCAGGACAACCGTGGACTCCTACCGAACCTGAAGCAGGTAACCCTCGACCAGGTAGTCCTGGAACACGCAGCAAGGTCGTTGCGGCGTGGCCGTCGCGGCCAGGCGGGCAACGGACTCATCACTGGCGGCGCGCTGACCGCCAACGTGGGCTACTCCTGCTGCTGCGCCTCGAGGAGTTCGATGAATCCCCGGGCGAAGGTGTGGACATCGCCCGGCCACCGGGCCGAGATGAGGTTCCCGTCACGAACGACCCACGCGGGTCGTGCATCGCTGCGACTGTCTCGCCTGACGTTGTCGGTCTTGGCGTGAAAGTCGGCGACACCCTCGGGAACGTCGAGGAAGTCGGAGTCGTTGGCCAGCGCGCGTTTCACTTCGCCCTCAACGCTCCGGTAGCCCTCGGGTTCACCATCGGTTTCGGCGTACGTGCGGTAGTAGAGCGGATCCCAGAATCGTGCGAAATACCGGGTCAACTGCCA
>JAUXGW010000243.1 GCA_030621865.1 Actinomycetes bacterium | reverse complement strand
ATGTCCTCGACTCCTTCGAGCAGGCTGATCAGCCACGCATGTTTGTCCCTGGCCGCAGGCGCGAATCCCACGCCGCAGTTCCCGAGGGCAATGGTGGTGACACCGTGGTAACACGATGGCGCCACCAACGAATCCCAGGTGACCTGTCCGTCGTAGTGCGTGTGAATGTCGACAAACCCCGGAGTCAGCACCAGTCCGTCAGCATCAATTTCTCGAATGGCTGACCCGGTGACCTCCCCTACCGCGGCAATCCGATCACTGGTCACTGCCACGTCCGCAGTTCTTTTCGGTGCGCCAGTTCCATCGACAACCGTTGCATTTCGGATGACCAGATCGAACATGTGAATCCCCAGGTGCCAATTCGTGTCTCACGCCGCTCGGCTCGAGATACCCGCCCGTTCATGATCGCACCGAAAACTGCGGGCCCGCGTCCGAAATGCCCAGGGGCCCCACGAAATCTCGGACACTTCCTGCGGGTTCCCCCATCAGGTGTCAACAGTTGTTGAGCCAGTACATGTCACCAACAAGAGGCTCTGAAGGATGGCCCGGCGACGGGATCGTCTTCGAGAGCTACTTTGGACCTCACATGCCAGATTCGGGCGACAACCCCAATACGCCGCGGGAACCCAGGGAATCCGGACACAGCCGGAAATCTCCCGGGCCTGCGCCCTCTGATCCAGCTGGGCGATCACCTTGGCCACTGATTGTGGTGCTCGCCACGTTGGTGACCTCGAACGTCGTCACCAATCGGATCATCTCTGCCTGGGCCTACGTTCCATGGAACGTAACCATGGCCGTGATCGTCACTTGGGTGGCGATCAAATGGGATCGGCTTCCTCCCGATGCCATGGGCATGGCAAGGCGCAGAATCCCGGCCGGACTCCGTCTGGGTGGAGTCTTCGCGGGTGCACTCCTGCTCGCCTACGTGATCGGTTTCGCAATCCCGTGGACCAGAGAGCTGTTCCGTGACGATCGGGCGGACGTGGGCATCGGAGCGCTGTTGCACCGGATCTTCATCGCAGTCCCGCTGGGAACGGTTCTTCTTGAGGAGGTGGCATTCCGAGGAGTGCTGCCGGCGATGTTCCTGAGGCGGTTGAAGAAGTTCCGGTTCCCGAAGCTCAAGGCGGATTTGCTGTCAGCGTTGTTGTTCGGCCTGTGGCACATTCTCCCGTCCTGGAACCTGAACGAGGTGAGTCCGGTGTTCGATCTGCTGCCCAGTTCCCTGGGCAGGCTCGTCGCCGTGGTTGGCGGAGTCCTCGCAACAGGTGCGGTAGGCATGTTCTTCTCCTGGATGCGCAACAGGTCGGACAGCCTCGCTGCCCCGATCATTCTGCACACCACAAGCAACAGCGTCGGTTACCTGTTCGCCTGGCTCGCCCAGAACTGGTGAGTCCGCAAGCTCAGGCCCGGCTCGCCGTGTTTGGGTGCCCAGACACGTGCGTGCGGGGATATTTGGGTTGGCCCAATCTGGGTGTGCCGGGTTTGGGGACTCGGTCAGGCGCCGGCCAGAGCCGACCATGCGTCGTAATAGAGGTAATCAGGAGAACACACATCAACTGCAGTTGAATTGTGACCCCGGGATGCGTCCCATGGGCATGTGCTCCCCGCGCTGGTGACCAGACGGTTCGACCCATAGGGCGGACCAGAAGCAAAATCAACCTCGGGTCCGGCAACTCCCAACGCATCCAATGCGGATCGGATGCGACCCAGGGAGTAATCGACCAAGTGTGTGAGGCTGCGGATGTCGGAGGCTGGTGTGTCCATGCCGCCTTCGGTGATCCAGGGAGCAACGGTGTGGTTACTACCATCCTCGAAGGAATCAAACGGTCCGGACAGAAGCCCGATCGCATTCAGGTCAAAGAACTTGCCCAGATAGAGCACAACTCCGGCACCCTGGGAATGTCCGAGCGCTGAAACCTTCGACCAATCCAGATCACAGACTCCATAAGTGGCGTTGACGGTGTCACAGGTACCACCAGTGGACTGCTGGAACTGATCCCAGCCTTTCGTCGGGGCGAAGCCGTCGAGGAAATCGACCAGCTTCAGAAGACGGTTGGACACCGAATCCGCCTGGGAAATGTTGGCCGTGGGGTGATCGTAGGTGTTTCCATCGGGATCGGTGACACCAGCGCCAAATATGGTCTCGCTGCGGAACTGACGATGGCAGTCCGGAAAGCTGAGCGCCCCGGAATCGGGACAAGCTCCGAGGGTTCCCAGAGAAGCCGAGTACCGAAGCAGGATTACGTGGAAGCCCCTGGCCCGCAGATTGGCGGCGATCTCGTAGTGGGCCTGTGGATTGGAGCCGGTGCCGTGGAGCATGACTGCCAACTCGCCGCGAGGGGTACCGGTGGGTCCGTATGCAACGTTCAGAGCTTGCGGATCGGACGTGGTGGCAGGGTCTACCACAGCAGGGTTGACTGTCCAGGAATTGACGCCACCGGACCCGCCGCCACCAGACCCGGACGAGGGTTGCGTACAGCCAGCAGCAAGCATCGAAAGGACTGCAACAACAAATACAGCCAGACGTAGTTTGGAATTCAATGGATCTCCCCGATCGCGCCGGTGTGAACTCTGGCACATGAGGGTCAGGCCCACAAGTGAAACTGAATGGGCACTTCGTCCAAACTCAGCCTCTCCCCACCAAGGAAATCGCCGACGAGTTCACCGTCGCCGCAGTTCGTGACCGAAGCGAAATTTGTCAGAGAAGTTCCGAGAAGAAGTCATTGCCTTTGTCGTCGGTGATTATGAACGCCGGGAAGTTCTCCACCTCGATCATCCAGATCGCTTCCATCCCAAGTTCCGGGTATTCGAGCACCTCGACCGACTTGATCGAGTCCTGCGCCAGAATCGCCGCCGGTCCGCCGATGGAACCGAGGTAGAAACCACCGTGTTTCGCGCACGCCTTCCTTACCTCAGCGGAGCGGTTGCCCTTGGCGAGGGTCACGAAGCTCCCCCCGTGGCTCATCAGGAGATCGACGTAACCGTCCATGCGTCCGGCTGTGGTGGGACCAAAACTGCCCGAGGCCAGACCCTCCGGAGTTTTGGCGGGTCCGGCGTAGTAGATGGGATGGTCCTTGACGTAGTCGGGGAGGCCCTCTCCCGATTCAATCCGCTCCTTCAACTTCGAGTGAGCGATGTCGCGAGCGACAACCACGGGACCGCTCAATGACAATCTCGTCTTGACGGGATACCGGCTCAACTCGGCACGGATCTCCGACATCGGTCGGTTGAGGTCGATCTCCACAACATCATCCGAAAGGTCGAGGTCAGACACCTCGGGCAGATATTTTACCGGGTCGTTCTCGAGTTGTTCCACGAACACACCGTCCGCGGTGATCTTGCCGAGCGCCTGCCGGTCGGCGGAGCAACTCACACCAATACCCACCGGACAAGATGCTCCGTGACGGGGCAGGCGAATCGCCCGTACGTCATGACAGAAGTACTTGCCGCCGAACTGTGCCCCAATGCCGCTCTGAGTCGCCAGTTCGAGAATCTGATCTTCCAGCTCGCGGTCACGAATGGCGTGACCGGTGTTCGAGCCAACAGAGGGAAGACCATCCAGGTAGCGGGCGCTGGCCAATTTCACGGTCTTCAGGTTCATCTCGGCACTCGTCCCGCCTATGACCACGGCGAGATGGTAAGGCGGACATGCCGCGGTTCCGAGGGTCTTGATCTTCTCATCGAAGAATGCCAGCAACGACTTCGGATT
>JAUXGW010000322.1 GCA_030621865.1 Actinomycetes bacterium | reverse complement strand
AACGGGCGGTTGCAGTACTTGATGATGTTGTGGTGGCCGAGGTGAAGGTCGGCGGTGAACCAGGTCGTCATGGTTCCACCGGCATCGCGCCCGGCCGTCCGATGTGGCACAGGGCCCAGGCATGGCCACGCCAAGGTCCACTCATGGCCATGCCGGCGCGGGACACAAGCTGGGCCGGGAGCCCGATGGCGACGATCAGATCGTTGCCGGGACTGCTCATTCGGTTTGGCGGTTGGGAGGACCGCGCATGTCGTCGGCGAGGGCTTCGATCACTTGGTGGGTGAGTTCGATGACGTCGGCATCCGGACTCAGGCATACGGAGACGTGACCTGTGACGGTCGGGACGACGAGTTGGAAGAAGTTCCCGTAACGCACGAGTAGATAGTCGAGGCCGCCGCAGTCGATGTCCCCCCGTCTGGTGGCCAGGGTGAGAAGTGTGGGGTTGACGAGGAGTTCTTCGAATCGGTCCGACTCCGGCGACGAGCTGTCCGGTCCGGGATTGCGCTCCCAGATCTCCGGCTCGGACCCGCCGTCGGACACGGCGACATAACGAACGGCCTCACCCAGCCCGGCGAGTCGTTCGGCTATCACGTGCATCACGGAATTCTGCCACGCATGTGCCCATGACCGTCAGAGGTGATGGGCACATGCGCCGATCGCGGATCCCGGAATCCTCCTGGTTGCGGTATCCGCTCGACTGGAGCGTCGCAGCATCGCTCTCCGGTTGCCAAGAAGAATTAAGGGGTTGCATTACCTTAGTTAAGGGATTACCTTAACGGAGCAGCAATCGCGAGAAAGCCTTCGGCCACACACCATGCAACAGACGCACTTCAGGACCTGTCCTCTCTGCGAGACGATGTGCGGCATCTCGGTCACCTACGAAGGAGACACGATTCACTCCATCAAGGGTGACCTGTACAACGTGTTGAGCAAGGGCAACGTCTGCCCGAAGGCCGCCGGACTGCAGGATGTCCACACCGACCCGGACAGGCTCCGCCGTCCGATCCGACGTATTGGCGACGAGTGGCACGAGATGGACTGGGACGAAGCCTTCGACGAGGTCGCGACGAGGCTCGCCGGAATCCAGAACCTTCATGGGAACAACGCGGTGGCCACTTACCAAGGCCGCAGCACGGCGCACAACATTGGAGCGTTGTTGACGGTGACCCCACTGCGCCGCGTCTTCGACACCGAGAACACCTACACCGGTTCCACCGTCGATCAACAGCCACACAACTTCGTGTGGTACTTCATGCTGGGCCACCAGTTCCTCGCCACGGTCCCCAACATCGATCGCACCGACTACTACCTGATGCTGGGCACCAATCCCAAGATGTCCAATGGCGCCATGATGTCGACGGGCGCCAATACCCACAAGAAGCTGACTGCCATCCGCGAGCGTGGTGGAAAGGTCGTTCTCGTGGATCCGCGTCGAAGCGAATCCGCCGAGTACTGCTCCGAGCACCTTTTCATTCACCCTGGCACCGACGCTTTGTTCCTGATCGGTCTGATCAAGGAGATCTTCGGCGCCGACCTCGCCACACCGGGCCGGCTCGCCGGGCACATCTCCGGATGGGAACTGATCCAGCCGGCCGTGGAAGATTTCGACCTCGATGACATCGCCAGGGTGACCGGGATCCCCGTGGCCGACATCAGCCGGATCGCCAGGGAGTTCGCCACTGCGCGGAGGGCGGTCTGCTACGGCCGCACGGGACTGTCGATGCAGGAATTCGGAGGACTGTGCAATTGGTTGATGCAGGTGATCAACATCATCACCGCCAACATGGACGAACCCGGGGGAATGATGTTCCCGACCCCCGCAATAGATGCGATCGGAACCGATCCCACGGTCCGGGGCAGCTACGACACCTACCGGAGCCGCGTGAGTGACCGGCCCGAATTTGCCGGTGAACTGCCCATGACCGTATTGGCCGAGGAGATCATGACGCCGGGTGAAGGCAGGATTCGGGGGTTACTGGCCATGGCCGGCAACCCGGCGCTTTCCGCACCAAACGGAAAGCTGCTGGAGGAGGCACTCGATCAGTTGGACTTCATGGTCTCGATTGATCCGTATCTGAACGAGACCACCCGCCACGCCGACATCATCCTGCCGCCCGTGGGTCCCTTCGAAAAGGGTCACTACGACGTCTTCTACCACACCTACGACACCATCGACTGGGCCACTTACAACCCTCCGCTGTTCGAACCGGAGGCACCCGGCTACACCGACTTCGAGATCCTGGGTCAACTGCTGCGCCGCATCTGGGTGAAACGCACCGGCAGTCCCGTGAAGAAGACGTTCCGCAGTGTCCTCGGACGGGCGCTCACCCGCTTCGTCTCCGTTGAGCGGATTCTCGACCTCGGCCTGCGGTTCGGGCCCTATGGAGCGAAGCTCAACCCGTTCCGGGGCGGCCTGTCGTTGAAGTTCCTCGAGGCGAATCCCCACGGGGTGTTTCTCGGAGAGCCGAAACGGTGCCTGCCGGACCGCCTGTACACCGAGGACAA
>JAUXGW010000376.1 GCA_030621865.1 Actinomycetes bacterium | reverse complement strand
GCCACATATCCGGGGTCCACACCGTTGACGTACATCGAAGCACCTCCGGCTTCGGCAGCCTCACGCAGTGGCTCCGACAGCCAATCGTCGGCGTGTGGAGGATGCACCAGCCAGATCAGTGAAGAGGCGACCACATTGGTGCCGGCGGCCAGGAAGCGAATGACTTCTGCCTGAGCCTGGCGGGGTCGGGTTTCCCCCTGGGAGGTGTAGACAACCGCATCGGCTGCGAGGTTGACCAACACGTCGACGTTGTCAGTTGCGGTGATTCCCGTTGGTTCGGTCAGTCCGCAGAGATCCGCCGCGTCCCGTCCGATCTTGGATGGACTCGATGCGTGCACACCGACAAGTTCGTACGTCGGATTCTCGATGAGTGAGCGAAGTGCGTGTACGCCGACGTTGCCCGTGGAGAACTGGACAACTCTGAGCGGTTTCGAGTTGTTTGTCACCCGCGCAGACTAGCCGTCGCCGTCGCCGTTGACGCCGCGCCCATGAGCTGTCTTCCGGTGTATCTGTCCCGGCCAAGCGGAACGGATTCGCCGAAAAGCGGTTGGACCGAACCAAGGTCACCAATCGTGCCGGCCGACCGTGTTGGACCCCGTAGACTCACCACTCGGAGAACACAACCTTGGGGACTCTCATGGAACTTGGAATATTCAAATTCGCCGAAACGGTTGACTCCCTGGTCGACGAGGCCCGACTCGCTCATGAACAGGGTTTCGGACACTTCTTCACACCGCAGATCTTCGGGCTGGACGCTCTGACGGCTCTGGCCGTCGTCGCACGGGAAGTACCCGAGATCGTGCTTGGAACCGGAGTTGTCGCCGTCTACAGGCAGCACCCCATGACCTTGGCTCAGCAGGCACTCACGGTCAGCCAGGTCGGCGACGGTCGGCTGATGCTCGGCGTCGGACTCTCACATCAAATTGTGGTCGAAGGAATGTGGGGACTGTCCTTCGAGAAGCCACTGCGCCACATGCGCGAATACCTGGATGGCCTCATGCCGCTGCTCAATGGAGAGGCGGCGAATGCCGAAGGGGAGGCAGTGGTCACCCGGGGTGGATTGGAGATCGAGGCTCCGAGGCCCCAGGTTGTGCTGGCTGCACTCGGTCCGAAGATGCTCGAACTCGCCGGGCAGGTCGCCGACGGAACTGTGACCTGGATGGTTGGGCCGAGAACCCTCGAGAGCCACATCGTCCCCACGATCTCCGCTTCGGCCGAGGCAGCGGGCAGGCCTGCGCCGCAAATCGTTGTGTCCTTGCCGATCTGTGTCACGAAGGAGCCTGACGCGGCCCGGGCACGCGCGGCCGGGGAATTCGTGATGTACGGCCAACTGCCTTCCTATCGGGCAATGCTCGACCTGGAAGGGGCCGAAGGGCCGGAACATGTCGCACTCATCGGCAGCGCGGCCCATGTTGAAGAGCAGTTGGCTGAACTCGACTCTGCGGGTGCAACTCTGTTCGTGGCCAATGAGTACGGCAACCGCGCTGAACGAGAGGCGACCCGGGAGCTGCTGACCTCGAAACTCTGAGCAGTCCGGTTGCCACCGCTGCCAGATTCGGAAATGCTCATCACATGTCGCCCACACTGATTGCACTTCACGGCCACGGTGACTCAGCCGAATCGGCGCGGCAGTGGGGGAATGCCATTGCCCCGCGCAACTGGGAGGTGATCGCGCCGTCGGCTCCGCTGGATGCGGCCGGATCCCCCAGCTGGTTCGAAACGGGTCCGAGGGGAGTCGATCCCGACACCCTTCGTCGAAGTGTCGACGAGATCGAATCGTTGTGCTCATCGTTGTGCTCAAAGGTGGCGGACAGCCGGGTTGTCGTGGCGGG
>JAUXGW010000337.1 GCA_030621865.1 Actinomycetes bacterium | reverse complement strand
GCAACAGGAGAACCCTTCTCAGGTGGATTCCCACCCGAACCTGACGTCGGAGTCCTCGGTCAGGCCGAGGTCTCCACGGGAACCTCTTCCTCGCTGCCGAAGTCGGTGGACTGCCGCTTGGAGAAGAGCACCGATCCGATCACGACCAACAGCGCCGCGGCGGCCACAGCAAACCTGAGATCATTGTCGCCCATCGCGATGATCGCCGGCAGGATCAGGAGCGACACAAGGTTCATCACCTTGATCAGTGGGTTGATGGCCGGTCCGGCAGTGTCCTTGAACGGGTCACCGACCGTGTCACCGATCACAACGGCCGTGTGGGCATCACTGCCCTTACCGCCGAGATTGCCTTCTTCGACGTACTTCTTGGCATTGTCCCAGGCGCCGCCGGAGTTGGACAGGAAGTTCGCCATGAGTGCACCCACCACAATGGTTGCGGCCAGATACCCACCAAGGGCGAACGCACCAAGGCCGAAACCGACAACCACTGGCATGAGTACCGCCAGCAGCGCCGGTGTGGTCAGCTCCCGAAGTGCCGCACCGGTGCAGATGTCAATGACCGGGCCGTAGTCAGGCTTCTCCGTGTAGTCCATGATCCCGGGTTTCTCCCGGAACTGGCGGCGTACTTCCTTCACCACGATTCCGGCGGTCCGTCCGACGGCCAGAATTGCCAGAGACGAGAACAGGAATACCACGAGTCCACCGATGAGGGCACCGGCAAAGGTCTTGGGATCGGCGATGTTGATCGCGACCGCATTGAACGCCGCCTCCGCGTTTCTGGCCTCGATGGCACCGAGAAGCTTGTCACCAGACTGCGCGATGGTCTCGCGGTAGGAAGCAAGCAGCGCCACCGCAACAATAACCGCCGAGCCGATCGCAAATCCCTTGGTCACAGCCTTGGTGGTGTTCCCCACAGTGTCCAGGCCGTCGAGGATCTTCTCGGTATCCCCCTCGAAGATGTCGCTCATCTCCGCAATTCCCTGTGCGTTGTCGGCGATGGGACCGAACGTGTCCTCCGCAACCACGATCGCAGTGGTTGACAACATGCCGATACCGATGAGGGCAACCAAGTAGAAGGCGAACAGGGTCGATCCGCCACCGAGGCCGAGGCCTACGAGAATGGCAATCACAATTGCCAGAACGGCCCACACAGCAGACTCCATGCCGGATGAGACTCCTGAAAGGATCACAGTGGCCGCACCGGTCCGACTGGACTCTGCGATGTCCTGCACAGGCTTGAACTGGCTGGATGTGAAGTACTGGGTGATGCGACTTGCCACCTGGCCGAGAATCACTCCGACCACGATCGCAAGGAACATACGAAGGCCGACGTTGGAAATGTCGGAGCCCACAGGATCCCCGACGTAACCGAACGCAAGGATCGCTGCTCCGATGAGGGCAATCGCAGAGGCGATGTTGAGACCCCGGTTGATGGGCTTCAGAGCGTCGGTTTCACCGGGGCGGGCATTCACCCTGTGAATCGCGATCAGCGATGCGATGAGGCCAATCGCCATCATGGCCAGCGGGAAGTCAAGGCCACGAGCAGCCCTGCCCGGGCCGATTCCGATCGCCCCGAATGCGGTCACACCCAGAATGATGTTGGCCACGAGGATCACGCCGAACGACTCGAAGAGGTCTGACGCCATGCCAGCACAGTCACCGACATTGTCGCCGACGTTGTCTGCGATGGTTGCCGGGTTGCGCGGATCATCTTCAGGAATGCCGACCTCGACCTTGCCGACAAGGTCAGCACCCACATCGGCGGCCTTGGTGAAGATGCCGCCACCAACACGCAGGAAAAGGGCAAGAAGTGAGCCACCGAAGCCGAATCCGATCAGGATTGCGGAGGCCGTGTTCTGGAACAGCATCACGATCACGGTGGCCCCGAGGAGACCCAGACCTGCAGTCAACAGACCAACGGTTCCGCCAGTGCGAAACGCCACCTGCATGGCGTTGTTCATGGATCCCTGACGCGCGGCCTGCGCTGTGCGCACGTTGGCCTTGGTGGCCAGCCACATGCCGATGAACCCTATGAAACCGGAGAATGCCGCTCCCGCGACGAAGGCCAGGGTGCGGAAAGTTCCGGATTGCCAGCGAGTCAGACCGTCGGCGACCACCTCTGGCAGCAGTGGATTCAAGATCGACGTGGAGGTGAGGAATACCACGATCGCCACTGGCACCACGATGATCACGATCGTGAGGGACTGACGCTTGATGTAGGCCATGGCACCCACATGAATGGCATCGGAGACATCGTTCATCTGTTCGGTACCGGTGTCCTTGGCCAGCACATCCCGCCCCATCATGTATCCGGCCACGAGTGCCAAC
>JAUXGW010000117.1 GCA_030621865.1 Actinomycetes bacterium | reverse complement strand
GGATATGGAGACAAGATCCCCCGGCATGGCGTCGCGAGACTGTTGACGGTGATCTGGATGTTCACGGCGGTGACGCTCGTGGCAATCTTCACCGCCGCAGTCGCCACAGAACTCACCGTCGACCGGATCAATTCGAGCATCTCCTCGGTCGATGACCTGGCGGGCAAAGACGTACTGGTCGTCGAAGGTACGACAAGCCAGACGTTCGCCGCTGACGAGCGGATTGCGTCCCGCTCGGTCGACTCAGTCGACGAGCTGATCGAGGAGTTGGCGTCGGGCAAAGCCGACGCAGGACTCTATGACGCTCCAATTCTCGAGTTCCAGGAGTCCGGACCGGCCGCCGGGGACATCGTCGTCGTGGGCCCTTCACTCAACGTGGAGCACTACGGGGTTGCCTTTCCGCCCGATTCGGAGTTGCGGAGACCGGTGAACCATGCGCTACTCGAAACGATCGAGGATGGCACGTACGACGCGCTCTACGACCGCTGGTTCGGCTGACCGAGTGCTGGTCGGACTCTCCGGCCTCGGTAACCGTCCACCGAGGCGGCCGAAGCGTCGCACCAGCCGACCAATTGCTCGGCCGGCATCATCACACCGGCTTGGGTCCCGCATGAGGCTGTGAACATCAGGCTGTGAACGCGGTCACTCCGATGGTCATGAGGCACGTGCGTCGGCTCGGGGCTTGATACACCTCGGCGTTCTCGAGAACGTGACTGGCTTGCGCCGCGCAACACCCGCGGTCTGCTCCACTGCGGGGCGATACCATTCACGTCGGATCGAGGGAGTCAGGTTGGTTCCCGACGATTCGTGCACCGATTGTCGGTGTTGCGGAGGGACTCATGGCCGGAACAGTTCACCTCGAGGTCGACGGACCCATAGCCACCATCACGAATGACAACGTCGAGAAGCACAACGCCTTCGACGACGACATGGACAAACAACTCTTCGACGCCTTGCAGGAATTGTCGCAGAACAAGGCCGTGAGGGCGATCATCTGGAGGGGTGAGGGCAAGTCGTGGTCGTCAGGCCGTGACGTCGGGTCGATCGGAACGAACATCACGGACCTGACCCATCATGAGCTGATGACCCGGGGTCACAGCGGCATCCAGCGAATCTGGGACATCGAGGCACCGATCATCGTGCCGATGCAGGGCTGGGCGATCGGCGGATCCTTCCAGAGGGCTCTCCTGTGCGACATTCGCATCGCCACTCCGACCTCCAGATTCATGCTTCCCGAAGTCGGCCATGGGGTCATTCCCGACACTGGCGGGGTCTCAGTGCTCTATGAGATGTGCGGCCACGGCCTGGTGAGCGACATGGTTCTGACCGGCCGAAGGCTGTCGGCTGAGGAGGCGCTGGCCCATGGCGTGGTGTCGCGGATCGTTCCAGAGGAAGAACTGGACGCCACCGCTGAGGAAATGGCGGAGAAGATCGCCAGTTCTCCGGCCGTTGCCGTGAAGTTGGCCCGCCGGGTCATCAGCCACCTGGCAAGACCCAAGGTTCGAACATCGATGGATGATGAACTCGTCTACCAGACCTTCCTGAACAAGAGTGAGGACTTCGCCGAGTTCAAAGCTGCGAAGGCCGAAGGCCGTGAACCGAACTACCGGGGGAGTTGAATGGTGACCAACGGAATTCCAGCGCCTCCACCAGTCGGAGAGACCGCGCTCAAACCGGGTTCGTTCGATGGTGACACGGTGTTCATCACGGGAGGTGGCACTGGCCTGGGCAAGGGCATCGCCTCGGAGTTCGCTCGACTGGGCGCCAACATCGTGATCGCATCGCGCAAGGCGGAGCACCTCGATGCCGGGCGTGAGGCAATGGAGGAGATCGGGGCTGACTGCATCACCGTCGAGTGTGACATCCGTGAACCCGACTCGATCTCAGCAGCATTCGATGTGGCGGGGGAGAAGTTCGGGTTGCCCCGGGTGCTCATCAACAACGCTGCCGCGAACTTCCCTGTGCCGGCGGAGGACATGTCGCCGAATGCCTGGCGCACTGTTGTCGACATCACCCTCAACGGGACGTTCTTCTGCACCCGGGAGTTCGGTCGGCGACATATTGGCGCGGGATCTTCGGCTTCGGTTGTGAGTGTTGGCGCTTCGTACGCCTGGACCGGCGGACCGGGATTCGCCCACTCCGCTGCGGCGAAGGCCGGCGTGAAGAACATGACCGAGACCCTGGCCGTGGAGTGGGGACCATACGGAATCCAGCTCAATTGCCTGGTGCCGGGCCTTTTCCCGCATGAGGACATGACTGCCGACATCCAGGGCAATCTTGAACGGACCCACGACAAGGACTTGTGTCAGCCTGCCCTGCGGGTCGGCCAGCGTCAGGAGTTGGGCTGGGCCGCCACTTTCCTCGCATCGCCGTACGGTCAGTTCATCACTGGCCACACCCTCACCGTGGATGGTGCCAATTGGCAGCGTCGGGTGCTGACGAATCCACCTGTGGTTTCAACGCGTGAACAGATGGGCAAAGGTCCTTTTGATCCGGAGCACAAGCGCTAGAGCCGAATCCAATCCTCTTGTGGGTCGCAACGACCGGCCGAAATCACCGGGACTCCCGCGGCACTGGAGCCAGACGAGCGGTCTCGGGTTGCCTTCTGGCCAGTTCGCCGAGTTCAGGTCGGTTGGGCCCCGACAATCATCGTGTCACCCCGGTGAAGCGATGGTCCCAGGAGGGCCAGGGGTGCGAACACTGCGGTGTAGGCCAACCGTTTCGGATCCTTGAACACAACCGCGGTGGATCCGAAGGTGTAACCAATGGGGATGCGCTCGTGATTCACAACCACGTCATGGAATCCGGCCCGTCCCAAGGCATGACGCAGCGTGCGTTCGGAGAATTGTGTCAGGTGATACGGGGGTTCAGGGTGGGGCCATCGCCCGACCTTGGGAGCAACCCTCAGTGAAGCCTTTGGGAACAGTCCGTCAACATTGGGTGTGGCCAGCCAGAGACGGCCACCGGGGGCAACAAGTCGATGAGCGGCACGCAGGAGTCCGAGTGGGTCGGGCACATGCTCCACTACATCCCACATTGTGATCGCATCGAACTGCTGTGCGGAATCGAGGGACTCCAAGGTGCCGGTGGTTACCTTCACTCCATCTTCCCGAGCGATTGAGGCGGTGTCATCGTTGAGTTCAACTCCCTCTACGTCCCAGCCCCGATTCTGGGCCACGGACATGAAGCGCCCCGTTGCGCAGCCGACGTCGAGAAGCCTTCCTGGCCGCTGGGTTTGTTCAATGACATCCAGATGGTGTTGGGCATTTGCGTCTGTGGCAGAGCTCTGATTGTCGGAGTCATCTGCCAACTGGGTGTGGAAACCGCTCTCGAAGGAATAGAGCTGGGCTAGCTGCGCCTCATCCGGAGGATTCCCGACATACAGCAGGTCGCAGTTGGTGCAGCGTACGAGGTCGTACTCACCCTCCTGCCAGACTGACTGGGCTTCGCCGGTGGCGCACAGCGGACAATTGATCACAGACACGGTCCAAAGTTACTCGCTTCAGTTGGCAATACCAGATGGCGGAGGAGCGCTACTCGATGTGCCGGTACCGCCGAGGGCAGCCGGCAAGTGGCGTCTGGAGGCCCCACCGTCGGAAAGTCATCTCGAATCCGCACGCACGGATTTCGGACACGGTCGGTACTCTGGGAAGCCACCAACGAAAGTGGGCATGACATGGCATTCATCCAGACCATCGAATTCAGGACGTCGCGAATCGACGACTTCCTGGAGCTCGCGAAGAAGCACGAGCTGGACAACGCCAGCGCGAGCAGCGTGACTCGGGCGCTCACCACCGTCGACCTCGACAACTCCGACACCTACATGCTGATGGTCGAGTTCCCCTCCCACGAGGAAGCGATGAGCAACAGCGAGCTGCCGAGCACCCAGGCTTTTGCGGCGGGGCTGGGCGAACTCTGTGACGGTGAACCGAGTTTCCACAACCTCGATGTCATCCTTGAACAGGAATTCTGAGCACGCGCGTTCAGTGGCCGGCGCCGGGGCAATCCTGATGGCAAGCCCCCCGAAGAACAAGTAGCTCAGAAGTCACGTCAACCGCCTTCACTTGGCGTGTCCGCCGACGCGAACTCCGCTCGGATGGCGTCGGCGATCTCGTCCGGTGCGTCGTGCTGGATGAAGTGTCCGGCATCGGGAAGTTCCACAACTGTTGCGTCGGGAAACGCCTGATTCCAATGCTCCACAAAGGAGTCTCCGGCAAGCATGGGATCCTTGTGGCCGAAGAACAAGAGGATGGGTTTGTCGCCCAGGTTGGCAGCGACGCGGGATTCGAGGGCTTCGAACCAGGCTTTCTCCTTCACGATTTCACCCGGGAACACGGCGAAGCCTGAGCGCGATTCGGGTGTTGGAGCCACCGCGGCATAGTGGTTGAACTCCTGATCGGAGATTGGCGTCTGGAGTGCCCGCTTCATGGCGACGGTCACGAAGAGGTTGTGGCGCTTGATCAGATGTTGCAGCGGGGGCGAATCCATGACGCGGGCGAAGGTCCGCATTGTTCGGTCCGTTGCCGGCCAGAACCAGGTGTTGCCCATCACGAGGGCCGCTACACGGTCGGGTTGCAGTGAGGCGATCTCCATGCCGATCGGTCCACCCCAGTCCTGACCCATCAGAACCATGTCGGTCAGGTCGAGATGATCGACGAGTTCGCTGAGGATCCCAGCGTGTTCTGCGGGTGTGTACCCGTAACCGTCAGGATGACTCGACAGGCCGAAGCCTGGAAGGTCAGCGGCTACACAACGAAATTCGCCGGTGAGCTGAGCGATGATCTTGCGGTACAGGAAGCTCCAGTCCGGATTGCCGTGTATCAGGAAGAGTGGACGACCCTCACCTTCGTCGATGTAGTGAATTGGTCCAACCGAGGACTCGAACCACTTCGATTCGAACGGGTAGAGGTCGGGGTCGGGGGTGAAGTCCACCACCCCATCCGGTCTTTCCATGACTGATCTGTCTCCTCAATTATGCGCCAGGACCATTGTTGTCCTTCGCTGGCCCGGATGTGGGTAGTTTGCCACCGGCGACTGTGGGTCAAACTGGTTCAGCAGCAAAGGGGACATTCTCATGGGGACAACCACAAACAAGTACGTCGTTGTCTCGGCCGACTGTCACGGCGGAGCGAACATCGACGGCTACAAGCCGTATCTGGAAAAGCGGTTTCACGGTGCCTTCGAAGACTGGAAGGCCGGTTTCGAGAATCCGTACGCGGACAACAAGGGTCCGGATGCAGATCGCAACTGGGATTCGACTCGACGGCTGCGCGAAATGGAGTCGGAGGGAGTGGTCGCCGAGGTCGTGTTCCCGAACACGATCCCGCCATTCTTCCCCAAGGTCTCGTTGATGAATCAGCCTCCGGCTGCCAATGAAGGCGACCTCGAGATGCGCTGGGCCGGTTTGCAGGCGCACAATCGATGGCTCGTGGACTTCTGCAACGATGCTCCCGGCCGCCGAGCGGGGATCATCCAGGTCATGCTCCACGACGTGGAGGCGTCCGTCGAGGAAATTCAGTGGGCCAGGAACCAGGGACTCACCGGCGGCGTGCTTCTGCCGGGAGCACCACCCGGATCGGGCGTACCGCCGCTGTATGCCCCCGAATACGAACCCATTTGGGATGTTTGTTCCGACTTCGAGATGCCGATCACGCACCACAGCGGTAGCGCGGTTCCCGACATGGGTCCCTATCCCGCTGCTCCGATGATGTTTTTGCTCGAGGTCACCTGGTGGGCGCACCGTACGCTCTGGCACCTCATCTACTCAGGAGTGATGGAGCGCCACCCGCATCTTCAGTTCGTCTTCACCGAGCAGGGAACCGCCTGGATTCCCGAAGAGATCACGCGCCTCGACTATTACCACGGCCGACTCGCCGGCACGCGCGGTGCTGGTGGCTCCCAGGAGGCGAAGTTCGGCGCTGGAGCAGTAGGTCAACTGTCTTTGAAGCCGTCAGAGTATTGGGCGAGGCAATGCTCACTGGGTTCAAGCTTCATCCGACGACACGAAGTGGAACTTCGCGAGGCTGTCGGCGTGGACCGGATCATGTGGGGCAGTGACTTTCCCCACCTGGAAGGCTGCTGGCCTTTCAGCCGGGAACACCTTCGGCTGGCGTTCTCGGGGCTGCCGGAGGACGAAGTCCGCAAGATGGTCGGGGAGAACGCCCAGCGAATCTATGGATTCGACTGGAACCTGCTCGAGGAGCTTGCCGACGAATACGGGCCATCGGTCGAGGATGTGAACACTCCGCTGGACGCCGCGGACATTCCCGAGGACTCCCTGAGGTGCCCCGCCTTCGCTGCTGCAAAGTTCATGGACAAGTAGGCAGGTGAATGATGAACACAGCGGATTCCCTTGAAGAAACGGTTGCGTATGTGGCTCTGCGAAGGGTTCAGAATCGCTACGCCGACATCGTGACCCGCAGAGCATGGGACGAATTGCACGAGATCATGTCGCCGGACGTGGTTGTCAGCATCGACCTCGGCGACCGGACACTCGAATACCGCGGTGTTGAGGAGTTGGGAAGCTTCATCTCCCGGCAGTTGGAACAGTTCGACTTCTTCGAGTTCGTCATACTGAACACCGTGTTGAAGATCGACCTCAGCGCCGGCAAGGCTGCCGCCCGCATGTACATGCAAGAGGCAAGGCAGACGATCGCAACAGGGCGGAGGTCGGACACGTTTGGTGTTTACCACGATGTGTTTGTGAATGACTCCGACCGGGGTTGGTTGTTGAGTCACCGCCGATATCGTTCCTACGCCCGAACCAACACCGGAGCTGACCTGACAGATGCTGGTGAGCCGGAGGCAGAGGGAACTGCGGATCTCACCGTGTTGGGAATCAAGGATATCCCCCTGACCGACCTGCTCTCCTGACCCAGACCACCAACATCCGGAGATTTGATGCCCACAGAACCCTTTCCCGAGATCGCCGCCGATTCGGTCGGCTGGATCACTCGGGCCCAGATGGTCGAGGTCGACCGGGTGATGGTCGAGGACTTGCAGATCGGGCTGATCCAGATGATGGAGAACGCCGGCCGGAATCTGGCGCGGGTGGTGATCGAGCGTTTCGGCCCGGATCGCGTCTCGGTGCTGACCGGGTCGGGGGGCAACGGCGGCGGCGGTCTGGTCGCGGCCCGGCATCTCGCCAATGCCGGAATCGATGTAATCGGGAGGTCGACGCGGCCCGCCGACGAGCTCGCCGGAGTGCCCGCGCGGCAGTTCATGATCCTGGAGCGCATGGGTATCGCGGTGACCGAACAGCCGGTTGATGCCGACCTCACAATCGACGCGCTGATCGGTTACTCACTTCGTGGCGAGCCGAGAGGTCGCACCGCAGAGCTGATCTCCGGTGTGTCTACCACCCGCCCGGTCGTATCGCTCGATACTCCCAGCGGACTCGATGTCGACACCGCGGCTACACCCGGAGCAGTGGTGTCCGCAGATGTCACGATGACGCTCGCCCTTCCCAAGATCGGTCTGAGGGATGCTCCCCAGGTGGGAGAGTTGTTGCTGGCGGACATATCTGTACCTCCCAGCGTCACCTCCGCCCTCGGACCCGGTGCTCCTGATTTCCGCGGTTCGCCAATCGTTCGCCTCGTGTGAGTGAGCTGACCTCGTACAGGTGGATGAGGGGCGCCGGTTCAGCGCTTTGCTCGATGTTGGCAAATGTCGATGCCTCCACCGGAGAACCACCAGATGTTGCGTCCATCCGGGTCCTCCTGACGAGGCTTTGCTCGATGATGGCCCATGTGGGTGCC